>JAYTFQ010000129.1:0-5879 GCA_043734225.1 Anaerolineales bacterium
AGCGCGGCGACGCGCATGCGCACCTGGACGATTATAAAAACCGAGTGTATATCGAGGGCACGCGCTTGATGCGCGCCTTTGCAGCTCTGTTTATCGCCACCTCGGCCGCCACGCCGATGCGGTCCGAGATGCGCGGCGACAAGGCAGTGGTGCTTCTGACCGAGGTTGACTCTAACCGCAACTACACCTTCCCTAACCCCGAGACCCTGGACGTCGCCAACCTGTATCGCTCGCATGAGGATTACCTGCACGCCTCGTACGACCTGGTGAAAAGCGGGGCGCGCTTCGGCAATAACAATTGGACCCCGGTGCGGGCGCGTTCATTTGCCGAGCCGGTGGAGCGGCTGATCCTGACTACCTCCGACCAACTGCACGCGGTTTATCACCGCGGGCTGTACGCCGCCGACGAGACCATTTCGGCAGAGGATATGGCGCGCCAGATCGAGCGCGAAAACTTGCTGGCGCGCATCAACATCCCCATGGCGCGCGTGGAGGTGCGCACCGACGAGGGCGGCCACCCACTGGCGCTGGACGTGGCCAATCTGACCTTCAAACAATTGCTGCTGATCCAGTTTTACGCCGACCCAACCTTTGCGCGCGCCTTCCGCTATGACCACGAAGACCTGGCGCGCGCGCGCCGGAATGAGGCCGCGGCGGCCCATCATGGCCTGCGGGCCGAGATCGAAAATCCGTTCACGGGCAAGCCAGTGGGCGTGCGCGACTTCCTCAGCTGGAGCCTGGAACAGGTGCGCGGGCTGGCGGAGCCGCTGGGCCTGTGGGACGATCTGGCGCCCCTGCGCGACATGGCCGCCGGGGCGCCGAATACCGCCGAGCGTATGCGTCAGCAATTGCGCCAGGCGGCGGGCGCCGGCGCGGACCAGACCGAAGTGGAAGTGCCGGTGAGCCTGCTCAAGGAGATGGCCCTGGCGCGCGAGGCGGATGTGGCGGCCGATGTGCAAACGATTGCCACCTCCGCCGGCGCGCTTGGATTGGAAGCCTCCAAGCTGCGCGATCTGCTCCAGCGGGCGCGTGAGGAAGTGCGCCACGATCCGGCAGCCCCAATTCGGTTCCGGCCGCGTGTGGAGGCCCTGATTTCGCAGGCCTATCCGGACAAGACCAGCGAGATACTGGATCTGGCCCAAGAGTTGATCCGGATTCCATCGGTCACCAATTGCGCCGAGGAACGACTGGACGAGGTACACCGTGCTGGCACGCTGATCTTTGACTACCTGCGCGACGCCGGGCTGGAAACGCTGTACTTCGACCAGACCAAGTACCCGGCGCTGGTGGCCGGTTTCCCCGGCCAACTGACCGCGCCGGTGATGCTCTCTGGCCACTTTGACGTGGTGCAGCCGGAGCCGGACGACACACAGTTTGCGCCGCGCATTGAAGGCGATTACCTATGGGGCCGCGGTTCGGCCGACATGAAGGTGGTTGTGGCCACCTACCTGGTGTGGCTGAAAGACACGCTGAAAGCCGGACCGCCCTACCCGCCCATCAACCTGTGCCTGGTGGGCAACGAAGAGAATGGCGAATCCGAGGCGACCGGCACGCCGCATATGCTGGCCAACCTGGCCGCGGCCTACGAGGGCTACGCGCCCAGGCTGATGATTGCCGGCGAGCGCACCGGTGAAAAAGGCCAGGAGATGATGGGCGAGGTCTGCATCCAAAACCGCGGCGTGATGCGCTTCGAGGTCATCGCTCTGGGGGCGCGCGCCCACTCAGCGCTGGCCGGCGCCAGCGCCGACCTGGGTGAGCGTCTGCTCCAGGCGCGCCTGGCGCTGGTTGAAATCTTCCAAAGCTCGCTGACCCTCAAGGCCGCCGACGGCTGGCAGTCGCAGTACCGCTTCCCGTTCATTTACGTCGGCCTGCCCGGCGTCTACAACATCACCGCCGACCGCGGCGTGCTGGGCGTGGAAGTGCGCTCCATCCCGCAGGACGACCTGGATCAACTGGCGGCGCGGGTGCGCCACTTCTGCGCCGAGGCGGGATTGGAGTTAAATGTGACCGTGCAGGAGAGCGGCATCGCCTGCGATCCGCAGAACCCGTATATGCTCAAGCTGTTGGATGCTGTTTGCGAAGCTGGCGGCCAGCCCGCCGTGGTGGGCCGCAAGCTGCCAGGCACCAGCGCGCGGTTTGCGCCGGGCGGCCAGGGCGTGGTTTGGGGTCAGACGGGTATTGGCCCGCACGCGCGCGACGAGCGGCACTTCGTACCCAGCATCGACGGCTACTACCGCTCGCTGGCAGCCTATGGCCGGCGCCTGCTGGCAGACTGACTGGGGGCAGACATGAATATTGTTCGCTTCGACAGCGGCGCGGAATTTCTGCGGGAGGCCGAGTCCTTCCTGGTGACGAACGAGGCGGCCAACTGCCTGGTGCTGGGCATCGCGACGCAGTTCGCGTTGTATCCGGGGCTGGCCACGCCAGCTCCGTTTCTAGGCGTGGTGAAGGATAAGGACCAGGTGTTGGCCGCGGCCGTCATGACACATGGCGCCCGGCTGGTATTGGCCGCCAGCGAGTCGCGCGCGGCGCTGGCCGCGCTGGCGGAACATGTGGCCGGCGTGGCGCGCACAACGCCCGGCGTGCATGGCCCGGCGCCGGTGAGCCAGTGGTTTGCGGACGAATGGCAGCGCCTGACCGGCGACCCGGTAAACCCGCTGATGGTGCAGCGAATCTACCGCGCGGACAAAATCACCCCGCCCGCCGGCGTGCCGGGCGCCGGGCGACGCGCCAGCGCGAGTGATCGCGACTTGCTGATTGAGTGGTTTACCGCGTTTGACCTGGAAGCCTTCGGCAGCATGAGCGCCGACACGCCGGCGCGGGTGGACAGCTACTTTGAAATGGCGGTGCGCGGCGCTTATATATGGGAAAATGCCGGCCCGGTCTCACTGGCAGCCTACAGCGGCCACACGCCGCATGGCGCGCGCGTAGGACCGGTGTACACCCCGCCCGCCCAGCGCGGCTGCGGTTACGGCAGCGCCGTCACCGCCGCGCTCAGCCAGCACCTGCTGGCCAGCGACCGCCAGTTTTGCTGTTTGTACGCCAATCTGGCCAACCCCACGCCCAATCATATTTACCAGACCATCGGCTACGCGCCCGTGTGTGATGTAGCCGAATACCAGTTTTCACCTGTCATGGCCTGAACGGCAAGGAGCCTGCTATGAGCAACCCAGAAGTGAAGAAAATCGTACTCGCCTATTCTGGCGGCCTGGACACCAGCGTGATCGTGCCCTGGCTCAAGGAAAACTACCCTGGCTCCGAGGTCGTGTGCTACTGCGCCAACATCGGCCAAAACGACGACATGAGCGGGCTGAACGAGAAAGCGCTCCGCTCCGGCGCGGCCAAGTGCGTGGTGGATGACTTGCGCGAAGAGTTCGCCAAGGACTATCTATTCAAGCTGGTACAGTCCAGCGCCGTGTATGAGCGCCGCTATCTGCTGGGCACCTCCATCGCTCGCCCGCTGATTGCAACGCACCAGGTGCGCACGGCCGAGCTGGAAGGCGCCGACGCCGTGGCCCACGGCTGCACCGGCAAGGGCAACGATCAGGTACGGTTCGAGTTGACCTACACCGCGCTCAACCCGCGTTTGAAGGTCATCGCGCCATGGCGCTCGTGGCATATCCGCTCGCGCGAAGACGCGCTGGAATATGCCCGGCTGCACAATGTGCCGGTCTCAGCCACGCTCAAATCCATTTATTCGCGCGACAGCAATATGTGGCACCTGTCGCACGAAGGCGGCATCCTGGAAAACCCGGCCAACGAGCCGGATGAGAGCATGTTCCAATTGACGGTGGCGCCGGAGGCTGCCCCGGACAAGCCCGAATACGTCGAGATCAACTTCGAGCAGGGCGAGGCGACGGCGATCAACGGCGAGCCGCTGTCGCCGGCCAAACTGGTGGCGCGGCTGAACGAAATTGGCGGACGGAACGGCATCGGGCGGGTGGACCTGGTGGAGAACCGGCTGGTAGGCATGAAGTCGCGCGGGGTGTACGAGACGCCCGGCGGCACGCTGCTGTTCAGCGCGCACCGCGAGCTGGAGTCGCTGTGCCTCGATCGCGACACCCTGCACTACAAGGACGTAATCGCTAACCGCTACGCCGAGCTGGTGTATTACGGCCAGTGGTACACGCCGCTGCGGGTGGCCCTGCAAGCCTTCATCGACCAGACCCAGCTGCATGTGTCGGGCATGGTGCGCCTCAAACTGTACAAAGGCAATATCATTGTTGCCGGCCGGACCAGCCCCTACAGCCTGTACCGAGAGGATTTCGCCACCTTTGGCCAGGAAGACGTCTACGACCAGTCCGACGCCGAGGGCTTCATCCGCCTGTTCGGCCTGCCGATGAAGGTGAACGCCTTGCTCGGCCTGTCTGGCACCAATCACTTCAAAGAGCCGGATTATTCAAAGTTCAAGCGCGACTAGGCATGAAACTCTGGGGCGGCACATTTTCAGAACCACCGGACAGCCTGGCCTACCGCTTCAACGCTTCGCTGGCGTTCGACCAGCGGCTGTGGGCGGCCGACATCCGCGGCAGCCTGGCCTGGGCTGGGGCTCTGGCGCGGGCCGGCGTGCTGCCGCTGGCGGAAGTTGAGAGCATCCAGGCTGGCTTGCGGCAGGTGCAGGCCGAGTTCGCGGCTGACACGTTTGCCTTTGTGCCGATGGATGAGGATATCCACACCGCCGTGGAGCGCCGTCTGGGCGAGCTAATCGGCCCGGTGGCAGGCAAGCTGCACACGGGCCGCAGCCGCAACGACCAGGTGGCCACCGACTTTCGGCTGTGGGTGATGGAGGCGGAAGAACGTGTGATCGTCCATCTGCGCCGCTTGCAAGCCGCGCTGGTCGGCCAGGCCGAACAGCATGTGGAGACCCTGCTGCCTGGGTACACCCACTTCCAGCGCGCGCAGCCCATCAGCTTTGGCCACTGGCTGCTGGGGCACTTTTGGGCGCTGGAGCGCGACGTGGCGCGCTGGTCGGCGTCGCGCGCGGCGGCCGCCGTGTGCCCGTTGGGCAGCGCCGCGCTGGCGGGCACTGCTTATCCCATCGACCGGGCGGCGCTGGCGGCCGAGTTGGGCTTTGCGCGCGCCTCTGAAAACAGCCTGGATGCCATCGGCGACCGCGACTTCGCGGCCGAATTCCTGTTCAACGCCGCCCTGCTTGGCTCCCACCTCAGCCGGCTGGCCGAAGCGCTGGTGCTGTATGCCACGTCCGAGTTCGGCTTCGTCACCATCGCCGATGCCTTCTCGACCGGCTCGAGCATCATGCCGCAAAAGAAAAACCCGGACGTGCTGGAGCTGACGCGCGGCAAGGCCGGCAGCCTGCTGGGCCATTTGACCGGCCTGATGGCCACGCTGAAGGGGCTACCGTCGGCGTATGACAAAGACCTCCAGGAAGACAAGCCGCCGGTGTTCGCCGCGTATGACACGCTGGATGTGATGCTGCCGGTGCTGGGCGGCACGCTGGCGACTATGCGAGTCAATCGCGAGCGCATGACCGGCGCGCTGGACAGCGGGCTGCTGGCCACGGAGTTGGCGGATTATCTTGTGAAAAAGGGGCTGCCGTTCCGCGAGGCCCACCATCTGGTCGGCCAGGCGGTGCGTTTGGGGCCGTTGGACCGCGTGCCGCTGGCGGCGCTGCAGGCGATCAGCCCGGCGATCGAGGCCGATGTGGCGCAGCTGTGGGACTTCCGCGCCGCCATTGACCGGCGGAATGTGGCCGGCGGCACGGGCACCGAATCGGTCCGAGCACAACTGACGGCGGCAAGAAAACTGCTCGAAGAGAACGCCGCTGTGTGACAGAGCGGCGCAAGCTGATTTACCTCGAGGAGTAGCAAAAAACGTGAGCGCCAGGCCAGTCGATTTCATCGACTGGCCTGGCGCTCACG
>JAYTFQ010000130.1:0-6551 GCA_043734225.1 Anaerolineales bacterium
GAAATCGGCAGCCCCGCTGCACACCGTTTTCCAGAACAATTCCATCGAGCGTCGCTGGCAAGCCAGACGCGCCCGGCTTACGCGTGCAGCACCTTGTAGATAGCGGTCTGCTCTTCCGGGTCCAAGGCCGCCATGGCGGCGCGCACGATGGCGCCGGTGTTGGTGTTGGTGCGCGCCGCCTGTTCGCGCAGGAACAGGCCGATCTCGGCCGGGCTTTTGGCGGTCAGGCCCTCCAGCACGGCCACCGCGGCGCGGCGCACGTCGGCATCGGCGTCGGCCATGGACAGGCGCACCACCGTCAGCGCGCCGGGCACGTTGTCCCACTCGCGGTCGCGCACCAGCGGCAGCAGCGCCGACAGACCAAAGCGCCGCACCCACTTGTGCGGAAAGGTCACCCAACGGCGCGCTTCGGCCAGGTAGCGCACCGGGTCCGCCAACATCAGCGGGCCCAGCCCAAATTCGGCCAGCGAGTCGGCCGTCTCGCCCGACTCGATATGCGGCGCCCAGGCCTCAATCAGGGCCTCGGCCGCGGCGGCCTGCTGCACGGCCACCTGGCCCAGCAGCTCGGCGGCAATGCGCCGCTCCTCGCGCGAGCCGTATTTCCACAGCCGGTCGGCCAGGTCCAAAGCCGCCGGCGGGTTGGCCTGGGCCGGCCCGCGCAGGGCCATGACAATGGCGCGCAGGATCGGCGGCGACACCTTGAAGCTGTAGCCCAGCGAACGGCTGGCAACCCGCGGGCTGGCGCGGTGCGAGCGGTCGGCGTAGTCGTCCAGCAGTTGGCGCACGGCCGTGGCCGCGGCGGCCGGGTCGGCGAAGCGTTCGGCCAGGGCAGCGGTGCGTGCGCGCAGGCGGGTGAGGTCGATGGGGGGCATAGTGAAGCGCGTGTGGGGGTATGGGGGTATGGGCGTGTGGGAGAAATCCCCCATACGCCCATATCCCCATACGCCCACACGTTTTACTCCTGTCCTAACATTCCTTCCAACTTCGCCTTCACCCCTGCCCACTCCTCTGCCAGGATGCTGTAATAGATCGAATCGCGCACGTGGCCGTCGGGCATGATCATGTGCTGGCGCCGCACGCCCTCGCGCACCGCGCCCAGCCGCTCGATGGCGCGCTGCGAGCGCTCGTTGCGCCGGTCGGTCTTGATCTGGACGCGCAGGCAGCCCAACTGATCGAAGGCATAGCCGAGCAGCAGATATTTGGCCTCGGTGTTGACCGCTGTGCGCTGGTAGGCGCGGCCATACCACGAGCCGCCGATCTCCAGGCCGCGGTGGGCGGGCTCGATGTTCAAGAAACGACTGGCGCCGACGGCGCGGCCGCTGGCCAGGTGGACGACGGTAAAGGCCAGGTCGGTGCCGCGCGCCTGGCGCGCCAGCAGGTCGCGCACCTGGGCCAGCATGTCCGCCTCGGAGCGCACCGGCGGGTAGGGCATGTAAGTCCAGATCGTGTCGTCCTGCCCGACGGTGGCCAGGTCTGGCACGTGCGCCTCGCTGAGCGGCTCCAGCCGCACGACGCGGCCGGTGAGGGTGACAGGTTTTGGGCCGATGGGGGCGGCGGGCATCGTTGGCCGATTGTACTGCAATCCGGCCAGGCGCGACCGCTGGACCCGGGCGCGGCGGCGGCGATTGCCCTACAACATGTGACCGGCGATCAGTCAAAAAAGCCTTCATCGCCCGCCGGCAGGTACTTCACGGCCTTGTCCACGATAAAGTCCACACCCAGCCCCGGGCGGTCCCAAACTTCAATCAGGCCGTCCTTCACGATCGGATTGGGCAGGCCGGTGACGATGTCGTACCACCAGGCCGGCTGCGCGACCGGATATTCGAACGCAATATAGTTCTGCGGCATGACGGCGGATGAATGAACCAGCCCGGCCAGGCCAATCAGGCCGTTGCCGCCCCCGTGAGGCGCCATCAGGATACTGTGCAGGTCGGCATACTCGGCGATCCATTTGATCTCGGCCAGCCCGCCCACGTCCGCCGGGTCAGGGCCGACCACGCGCACCGCCTGGCCCTCAATCAGTTCCATGAAGTTCTGGCGCAGGTAAATCTGCTCGCCGGTGTGGATGGGGGTGCTGGTGGCCCGCGTCACCTCGCGGTAGACGCTGGCCGACACGTGCGGCGAGTAGTCGCCGGTGAGCAGGTCTTCGAGCCACAGCAGGTGAAGATGCTCGACGGCCTTGGCCAGCCGGATGGCGTCGGGCAGCAACCAGCCGGGGCCGCAGTCAATGGCCAGGCCAATCTGGTCACCCAGTTCGGCCTTCATGGCCTCGATCGAGTCAACGACGTGCCGCAGACCGCGCTCGGTCAGCGGGCCGCGGTTGGGGTGCGCCGGCCCTTGCCGGATCTCGCCATAGGTGAAATTCGGCACCGCCTGGGGCATGCCGCTGTGCCAGCCCACACCCATCTTGATGATGGTAAAGCCTTCCGGCCGGTCGGCCTTCTGGCGGGCCATGTCGGCATAACCGTCGGGCATCTGGTTCTTATATTGTTCCGTGCTGCCGGAGTAGTAGACGCGCACCTGGTCGCGAACCTTGCCTCCGAGCAGTTTGTAAACGGGCAGCCCGGCGGCCTTGCCGGCCAGGTCCCACAGCGCCGTTTCGATGGCGCTGACCGCGCTGCCCCAGGGCTTGAAAGCGCCCAGGCGGCGGATCTTGCTGACGACGCGCTCGACGTTGGTCGGGTCTTCGCCGAGGATGTGCTGCTTGTAGAACAACGCCTGCGGCGTGATGTACGGCTTGGCGCCTTCGATCTCGCCATAGCCGTCCAGCCCTTCATCCGTGACAATGCGTACAATTGGGTTTTGGCCGATGACGGCGCACTTCAAATCGGTGATCTTCACGTACGGCTCCTTGGCAATTGGATGAGGGTCGCCTGGCCTGGTTCTGGCGGGATTGAACAACCGGTGACGACCTTTTTAGCAGCCTGACCAGTTTATCGCGGTCGCCGGATTACAACCAATGGCGGCCAGGGTGGGCACAGGCTAGCCCTTCGCTGCCAGAATGGCCTTGCGCTCGGCCAGGCCGGCCCCGGCGCGGCGCGTCCGCCCGCCGCTGTAGACCAGCACGAAATCGGTGGCATCGCTTTTGAAGTAGCCGATGAAGCGGGACATAGCCTGGCCTGCTGACGTGCAAATTAGTTTTACATTGACACTTGTCAAGATGGAACAAAAAATGACGCGCTCTCGGCCAAGTCGTTCAGCTTGGCCGAGAGCGCGTCATTGCAATATTACTGGGCGCTGTTCGTGTCGCGCGCTGCCGGCCGGCCTACCCCAACACCGGCGCTACCTCCGACGTGCAGTGCGCGCATTTTGTGGCTGCCTTGGGGATGCTGGTCAGGCAGTACGGGCAGTCGCGCGTGGTGGAGGCCGCCGGGGGCGGGGCCGGCATTAGTCGCCGTACACCACGCACCAACAGATAGATCACAAAGGCGATGATCAGGAAGTTGATGACATTGTTGATGAACAGTCCATAATTGAGGGTCGGCGCGGCGGCCGCCTGGGCCACCGCCAAGCTGGCATAGTGCTGCCCATTCAGGCTGACGAACAAGTTCGAGAAGTCCACCCCGCCCAGGATCAAGCCGATGGGCGGCATGATGATGTCCTTCACCAACGAATTCACAATCTGGCTGAAGGCCGCGCCAATGATGACGGCCACGGCCAGGTCAATGACGTTTCCGCGCATGATGAAGGCTCTGAAATCTTTTAGCATTTTGCCTCTCCTCGCTTTGTTTGCCGGGCGTGCCGTTCAGCATGAGCGCTGAGCGCGCCAAGGGGTGAAATTAGGCCGGGATTGTACACCCGCCGGCCGCCAACCCGGCTTGTGTTTATCACCTGATGGGCGGCGCCCGGCGGTGACGTAGGGCTGTTCCAAGGCCCAATGGGTCTGGCGGTTGAAAACCGCGGCCACAAGGGCACAACCCACCGTAGGTCTGGGTTGTGCCCTTGTGGCCGCGACCTTGGTCGCCGGTGACGACTTTGGAACAGCCCTGCGCGGCGACGAGCGGCCTATTGACCCCCAGCCTGGCCTGGGTATTCTGGTCTGTTGGACCCCCTTTCAAAGAGGCACGCATGTCAACCCGTTGGCTGATCAAGCTGGCCCTGCCGGCGCTAGTGATCGTGACCCTGGCCTGCAATGCCAGCGCCCTGGGCACCAGTCGCCCGCCCACCGCGCCGCCGCTCACGGTCGGGCCAAGCGCGACCGCGGCCAGCCCGCCCGCAGCCAGGCCCACCGCCACAGCGGCCGCCACCGCCACAGTTGGCGCCGGCCCGAGCGTCACCCCGGCGCCGCCCAGCCCCACCCCCGTGCCGGCTGGCGGCGGGCACATTACCTATCGCCTGGGCAATGCGGTCTATCGCCTGGCGGCCTCGGCGGGCGCCACGCCCCAAAATGTGAGCGCGGCTTTGAATGCCCTGGCGCCTGGCAACGATAGCTGGCTCAACACCTCGCCCGATGGCGCCTGGCTGCTGCTCGGCACCCAGCGTTTCGATCCAGCCTGCGCCGGTTGGGCCTGCCTGGCGCTGGTCCCCGCTGACCTATCGGCCGGCAGCGTCATTCGGACCGGCGGCCAGCCGATCCATCCGGATGGCTTCAGCGCTGTCGCCTCTGGTGGCAGGTTGGTGGTCTATCCGGCCAATGGCGGGCCGCACACCGAGGACTTGTGGGCGGTTTCGCAGACCAACGGCCAGTGGGGCGCGCCGCTGCTGCTGTCGGCCGGCTCGCCCTTTGCCAACAATGCTCAGCCCGCGCTCTCCGCCGGCGGCGAGCGGGTACTGTTCGATTGCGGGGATCAGCCGTATGCCGCCGAGGGCACGGCCATCTGCGAAGTCAAGCTCGATGGAACTGGCTTCCGCACAGTGTTGGCGCCGGCCAATGCCCCGCCCGGCCTGCCCGCCAACGGCGCGCTGCACCATGCCGCCTACGCGCCGGATGGCAGCATTATTTTTGAAGGCAATTGGGGCGTGGAGCAGATCTGGCGCCTGGCGGCCGGCGCCAGCACGCCGGCGCTCATCGCCGCTCAATACACCAACGACAACTCGCCCTGCGTGCTGCCCGACGGCCGCCTGGTGTCGTTGTGGCTTCGCCGGCCCGGCAATCCGGCCGGCCTGCACGAGCTCAAGCTCATGTCGCCGGCTGGCGCCAATCCGCTGATGCCCTTGAACGGGCAGGATGTGACCGATATTGGAATCGGCTGCGGCCAGTGAAGATAAGCTCGAAAACGGACACAGGGCGCAGGGGCGTTCAAGTGAACGCCCCTGCGCCCTGTGTCCGTTTTAGGAAACGTCAATTAGTATGCCCGCGCGTAATTCGCCATCTCGGACCGCAGCACCAGTGCGCACGCACCACGTACCACGCACCCATAAAATCAGGCGCGTCCATTGCTTAGGCGCTGCATAACATCCTCGATATCGGTTGCCAGGTACACCAGCGCCGCGTCGCCGGGCCGCAGATACATCTCGCTTTCGCGCAGAAAGACGTTCACGGTTTCGTGCCACACCTGGCCCAGCAGGATCAGCGGCTTGCGCGCGATCTCGCCGGTCTGCATCAGGCTCCAGGTCAGCGCCACCTCCGACAGGGTGCCCACCCCGCCCGGCAGCGCCACCGCCGCGTCGCAAAACTCCACCAGGTGGCCCAGCCGCTCGCGCAGGCTGGCGAAGCGCTTCTCTTCCTTTACCCACTCGTTGGCGCGCAGGCCCTTCCATTCTTCAATCAGCCCGCACGTCACGCCGATCACGTGCCCGCCGGCCTCATGCGCGCCGCGTGAGGCCGCCTCCATCACGCCCGAGTACCCGCCGGTCGCCACCGTCCAGCCCGCCTGGGCCAGCGCCGCGCCCAAGGCCTGGGCCTCGGCATACGGCGCCGTGCCCGGCCGCGACGCCGAGCCGCCAAACACCGACACGATTCTGGTCATACCGTCTCCTTAAAGTAGTGCTTATTGCGGTCCGTAGTGGGTGGTGCGTGGTCCATTGAGATTGCCGCATACCCCTCTGAACAGCAGCGATGTGCGCATGGCAGTCCAGGCTTACGGTTGCGGCGGATTGTCCAACAGGCTGGTGTCAATAACATAGCCACTCTGAGACTCTGCCAGGCGGCGCTGACGCTCGTTCGGTATCATGGTCAACAGCAGGCGAATGATTTGCGTGAGAAGTTTGAGCCGGTGGTCTACAACGGCGTCGGTCAGCAGTTGGCGGCTTTGATAGTGCCAATGTCGAGCTTCGCGCGCCGAACCGAGCGCATATTCGTGCAGTCGAGCTTCGTCCTTGCCCGAGCTGCGACTATAGCCTTCCGCGATATTCGCTCCGACCGATCCCACCGCCCGGGACAATTGATCCGACAAACTGCGTGTGCGCGGGTCTTGCCCCAGTCTAGTAACGTCCGCCCAGGCACTCTCTCCCGCGAACACCGCCAGGCGATACACCTCGTTGCGCCACAGTGGATCCCCAGTCAACTCCTCCGGAACCGTCTGTAGCCATTCCGTGTAATTCATTTCCACATCCTAATTTCTGATCGGCCTCATGCCCCACGCCTCACGCCCCACTTCCCACGCACCACG
>JAYTFQ010000131.1:0-4436 GCA_043734225.1 Anaerolineales bacterium
ATGCCGTCGTAGTCAATGGCCATGCGCAGGGCTTCGCGCACTTCCACTTTGTCCAGCGGCTTCATCGCGACGTTCATGCCCAGGTAGAACAGGCGCAGATCGGCGCCTTTGGTGCTGGTCGCATCACCGCTGAGCGTGGCCAACTGCTCGGCGGTCAGATTAGCAGCGACATCGGCATCGCCCTTTTGCAGTTCTGTCAACTGGTTGGCCGACTCGGCCACGTGCTTAAGCAGGATTGAGTCGAGCACTGGCTTGGCCCCGCCATAGTTCGGGTTGGCCTTCAACAGCACCTCGGTTTCCTTGGTCCAGTGATCCACGACGTACGGCCCGCTGCCGGCTGAGTGATCGATCAGCCAGGTCGCGGCATGATCACCGTTGGCTTCATGGGTCTTCACTACTTTAGAGTCCACGACGCCGCCGATGGTGTTGGTAAGCACTGCCAGGAATGCGCCGGGGCTGGCGGTCTTGGGCAGGTTGATCTGGACTGTCAGGGGGTCAATGGCCTTGACGCTGTCGGTGACAATGCCGCCCACGTCGGTGAACAGAAAGGCGGGCGACCCGTTGATAGCCACTACGCGGTTGTATGAGTACACCACGTCATCGGCGGTGATCGGGTTGCCGCTGGCGAACTTGTTGCCGGGGTGGAGCTTGAACGTCAACTCCCAGTGATCACCGGCGTCTTTGGTGTCCCAGCTATCGGCCAGAGCAGGCTTGATGGTGGTCAAGTCCGAGCCGACAAACGTCACCAGGGACTGATACACGTTGTGAACGACCAGGATGCCGCTGTATTCGTAAGCCACGGCCGGGTCCACGGTGATCAGGTCGCTGATGTTGCTATCGAAGGTCAGCGTATTCGCGGCGCTGGCGGGCCCGGTGGTCGGAGCCGCGGTCGCCGGAGCGGTGGTAGGCGCCTCAGTGGCGGCCGGTGCGGCGGTATTGGTAGCGGCCGGGGCCGATGTTGCCGCCGGGGCCGAGGTCGCCGCCGGGGCGGAAGTGGGCGCTACTGTGGCCGCGGGGGCCGACGTGGGCGCGGGGGTGGCGGCCGGGGCACAAGCAGCCAAAGCGAGACTGGCGAATGTGAACAAACTAACTAGAAGGTACGGGATGCGGTGAGACCTGTTCATCAACTACTCCTCCTTAAGGATAGGCTGATACACGGCGTCAATACCTGGCACTGGCAGACTGCGTTCGATTGTAACTGAGAGAGGATAGCGGAAGCGAACGCGCTCGACTGAACTAAAGTCGCTTCCGCATCAGACAGGCGCCAGCGATTTTGCACCCGGACGGGACTTGCCCGCCCTTGAGTGCCGGCGAAATGGCCGCGCGCACGAATAACAGAGGTTGCCAGCCAAGCATGATCAATGCATTATATGGAGGCGGACTGTTCTGTCAATGCAACCACACTGCTAAAATGGCGCTGAGGACACCTATGACAAGACCAATGATTGTGGACGGACACGAAGACCTGGCCTACAACGCGGTATTCATGGGGCGCGACCCGAGCCTGGCGGCCGAGGCCAAACGCCTGGATGACCCCACAGCGCGCGGCGGGACACCCATGGTGGGAATTCCCGACTTGCTGCAGGGCAATGTGCGGGTGGTGTTTGCCACCCTGTACGCCAACCCGGCCAGCAACAAACATGCGCCGCCCGGCCAGGCCTACACCACGCCCGAGGAAGCCGAGACGCAGGCGCGCCAGCAACTGGACTACTACATCAGGCTGGCCCAGAGCGACCCGCGCGTGGTCATCATTCGCAATCAGAAGGATCTGGAGCGGGTGCTGGCAGCCGAGCAGCCAAGCGTGGGTTTGGTGGTGCTGATGGAAGGCGCCGACCCGATTGTGAAGCCGGAAGATGCCGGCCGCTGGTTTGCCGACGGCGTGCGGATCGTGGGCACGTCGTGGGGCGCCACGCGCTACGCCGGCGGCACCGGGGCGCCCGGGCCGCTGACGCCGTTGGGCCGGGCGCTGATGCCCGAGCTGACGCGGGCCGGCCTGATCCTGGACGTGTCGCATATGGCGGAGCGATCTTTCTTTGATGCGCTGGAGCTGTTTCCAGGAACCGTCATTGCCAGCCACAGCAACGCGCGGGCGCTGGTGCCCACGGACAGGCAGTTGAGCGATGCGATGATCAAAGCCCTGGTGGCCCGCGATGGGATCATCGGCACGGTGCTGTACAACCGCTTTCTGCAAACGGGTTGGGCCGAGGCCGGCGGGCGCAAAGCCGACGTGCCGCTGTCGGTGGCGGTGGCGCACATCCGGCACATCTGCGACCTGGCCGGTGACGCCCGGCACGTGGCCATTGGCTCGGACTTCGATGGGGGGTTTGGCTCGGAAGCCGCGCCGAGCGAAATCGACACAGTGGCTGAACTATACCGGGTGGGCGAGGCGCTTTCGGCGGCGGGCTTTGGCGCGGCTGACGTGGAACAGGTGTTAAGCGGAAACTGGCTGCGGCTGCTACGGCGGGGATTGCCGTCAGACTGAAACGAAGCGGCGGACCAACTCCAAGGCGCCGGCCTGATCGGCGTAGGTGACAACGGTGATGGTGGGCTCGTCGTTGCCAGTGATCATCTTGGAGACACGGGCGCTCTGCCGGTAAAGGCACAAGACCGGTTTGCGCAGGGTGAGGGCCAGGGCAATCTCGTAGCCAACGCCATGCGAGGGGGTGCTGACCTCGGCCACGACGGCGTCGCAGTCTTTGATCCAGAAGACGTCGCGCTGATAGACCTCGCGCGGGTCCATGCGCTGCTCGAGCAGCACAACGCCCTGGCGCGCCAGATGAGAGTTGACGACCTCATGCCCGCGGGCCTGCAGGTCATCGACAATGGCGGTGTAGACCGGTTCGTCGACACGGCCGCCGGTGATCGAGCAGGAGAAGTAAATCTTCTTCATCATTGCGTGTGCACTGAAAAACGGCCCGGTCAATGACCGGGCCGTCCTTTTTCAGTCTTCGCTATCGCGGCGCTTCCGTTTGTTGATACGGCGGATGGCCTTCTTCTTCTCAATACGGCGAACTTCACTCTTCGACACGAACCAGCGCTTGTTGCGCAACTGGCTGAGCAGCCCACTGCGCATGACCTTCTTCTTGAAGCGCTTGAACAACTGCTCTTGCGATTCGTTTGGTCGCAAGCTCACAGACGTCATGAAAAAATCACCTCCTCACCGGATTGAAGTCACTCGCGCCAGCCCGCACAGGCGGGACCAACCCCAGACAACAAAGCGACGCCCAAGGGGCGCCGGCAGTTATCCAGTAACTACGCGAGCAAAAGGAGTCTACCTTGGGCGGGGCGAATGGTCAAGCGATCTTCTCTTTATCAGCCAGCTCCCCAGGCCCACCAGCGCCAGCCCGGCCCCCAAGATCGCGGGGACGCGCAGGGCGGAGGGGGTCAAACCAGGGCGGTGGATGGCACGGAAGCGCTTTTCGGGCACCAAATACTCGCGGGCCACGCGGGCCACATCGGCGGCGGTGACGGCCTCGATGGCGGCGAACATGTTCGGGACTGGCTGCTCATCCGGCAAAAACAGGCTCATTTCGGCCAGCCACCAACCCAGATCTGCATTGGTCTCCAGGCCCAGCAGCAGCCGGCCGCGAATGGCGGATTTGGCCTCGGCCACGGTTTTCAGGTCCAGCAGGTCGCCGCGAATAGCCTGATCCAGCCGCTGCTCCACCTCGGTGATGATCTCGTCAAACTTGCTGGTGTCGGCCGTGGTGTAGACCACAAATTGGCCCACATCACTAAACTGGGCCGGATAGACGTCAATGCCATACACCAGGCCGCGCTTGAAACGAATGTCCTGCGTCAGGCTGGTGTCGAGGATTTCGGCCAGCACGCCCAGCGCCCAGCGGTCCGGGTGGTTTAGGCCGGGCAGGGGCGCGCCCAGCAAAATCTGGCCCTGTTCGTTGACATTGGGGCCGTGCAGCTTGATTTCAATCGCGCCCGCGGTGACCGGCGGGGTGGATGGACGCACCGGCACCGGCCCGGACGGGAAGCCGCCCAGCCGCTCGGCGGCCAGCGCCAAGAAAGTGTCGGACTCCACATCGCCGACAGCGATCAGAGTCATATTGTTGGGCACATAGTGCTGCTTATAAAAATCGAGCAACTGCTGGTATTGGATACGGCGCAGCGAGCCATCCACGCCGATGACGGGCAGCAGCAGGGAGCTTTTGGGATATAGCCGGTGGCGCACAGCGCGGAACACGTTCCAGCCCAGCCCGAGATCCTCGATCCAATCGCCCACGCGCTCCAGCCCGCCGATCTCGCCGCCCTTCTCCTGGATGATCACCTGGCGTTCTTTGTCGAACTTATCTTCTTCCAGCAGGGGCCGGAAGATCACTTCCGAAAGCCAATCCAGGCCCAGCTGTAAATCTTCGGATTTGAGATGGAGCCAGAAGACGGTGTCTTCGCGCGCGGTGCGCGCGTTCGACTCGCCGCCGCGG
>JAYTFQ010000132.1:0-2222 GCA_043734225.1 Anaerolineales bacterium
ATTCATCGTTGAACACCGCGCCCAACGAGCCATCCTGAAACGGCTGCAGCGCGACCAAATCTTGCAGCCTGGCGCCGGCATCAATAAAGGCCTGGTCGGTGAACTTGCCCTTGCGGCTGACGGCGGTGTTGAAGGCATCCTGCCCGCCCAGGCGCACGGCCAGATATTCCCACCAGAACGCGCCTGGCCATTTGTCCTTCTCACCGACGGCGATGGGCGTGATGCCGGCGGCCTTGAGCAACTTGATATCGGCCAGCAGATCGTCCCAGGTGGCCGGCGGGGCCTTGATGCCGGCCTTGGCGAACAGGTCCTTGTTGTACCAGAAGCCGACCATGCCGAAGTCGCGCGGCACGCCGTAGTTCTTGCCCTGATAGCTATAGACGGCCAGCGCGCCGGCGCCAAAGCTGTCGCCCCAACTGCCCTTCACATCGGCGGTAATGTCCTTCAGCAAGCCGGCCTGGGCGTATTGGTTCATCACGCCGCCGCCCCAGCTCTGGAACAGATCCGGCGGGGTGCCGGCCTGCATGACGGTGGTCAGCTTGGATTTAAAGGCTTCGTTCTCCAGCACGGTGATTTCGATGTTGACGTTGGGATGCAGCGCCATGTATTCGTCGGCGTGCTTTTGGTTGAGGGCCTTCTGGTCATCCACGGTGCTGATGTGCCACCAGGTGACCGTCACCTTGGGCGCCGCGGTTGGCGCGACGGTGGCGGCCGGCGGCTGGGTGGCAGCCGGCGCGGCGGTGGGGGCGGGGGTGGCCGCCGGGGCACAAGCGCCCAGCACCACGGCCGCCAGCAGCGCAACGAGCGAAGATTTGAATGTAAACGAGCGACTACGCATGTCCTACTCCTCCCATGAGAGCACGAGAAACCGCTGAGTGTTCAGTTAGGCGAAGCGCGAGGCGGTGCGTATAATTGCGGGCGTGTGGTGCTCCTTTCTTTAACCAGAGAGGCGGTGCCGCATTCCCATGAGACGGAGCCAGTGTGCCCTGCCAGGTCAGCTGGCTCTGTCCTTGGGAGGCCGGGTTGAGGCGCGCACGATGAGCTCGGTGGGCAATTCCACGCGCGCGGCCGGCCGGTCCGGGTCCCCAATAATCTCCAACAACATCCGGGCCGCGGTGCGGCCCATCTGCTCCAGCGGCTGGCGCACGGTCGTCAGGGTCGGGTTCACCTGGGCGGCCTGCGGAATGTCATCAAAACCGACGATGGACATATCGTCCGGCAGGCGCTTGCCGGCGTCGCGCACGGCCTCCATCACGCCGAAGGCCGAGACGTCGTTGGAAGCGAAAATGGCGCTGGGCGGCTGGGGCAGCGCCAGCAGCGCCCGCGCGCCGGCGAAGCCATGCGGCTGAAAGAAATCGCCCTCCCGCACCAGCGCCGGGTCGGCCGGCACGCCGGCGGCAGCCAGCGCGGCGCGGTAGCCGGCCAGCCGGTCGCGGGCGCAGCCCATCTCCACCTGGCCGGTGATAAAACCGATGCGGCGGTGGCCCAACCCGAGCAGGTGCTGAGTGGCATCGTAGGCGCCCTGCCAGTTGGTGGCGCCCACGGCCGGGCCGGTCTCGTCGATGCCCTGGTGATCGATGAGCACGTAGGGAAAGTGCCGCTGGCGCAGCGACTCGAGATAGGCTTCGGGGTTGCGCGGCAGCACCAGCAGCAGGCCGTCGGCCATGCCGCGAGTGATCGCCGAAACGTAGGTGGCTTCCTTGGTTTTGCGGCGGTGGGTGGTGTAGAGCATTAAGTCATAGGAGGCCGCCGACAGCTCGGCCTCGATGCCGCGGATGATTTCGCCGATGTAGCTGGTGCCCAGGTCGTGCACCAGCAGGCCAATGACCTGCGAACGCCCGGCGCGCAGGCTGCGGGCCTGCTGGTTGACGGTGAAGCCCAGCTTGGCCATGGCGCGCAGCACGCGCTCGCGCTTTTCCGGCCGCACATGGGCGCCGTTATTGATGACGCGCGAGACCGTGGCATAGGACACCTCGGCCTCCTGCGCGACATCGACGATGGTGACGTTTCTGGACATGTGTGCTGGCAAGGCCTAATTCTTGGTAACGTTTACAATCCAGTTTCAAAAAAATAGCTCGATTGAGCCATTACGCGCCATATAGAGACAAAAAGTACAAACCGCGCCAGACTTTCTTGTAAACGTTTTCAAGACAATAGCATGATTCGCGGGCCGATGTCAACGAGCAACGTCGATTAGATGAGATCGGAAGAGCCACGTCTGA
>JAYTFQ010000133.1:0-6049 GCA_043734225.1 Anaerolineales bacterium
ACGACATCCAGGTCATGCGTGGTGCGCGGCAGGCCATAGGTGGTCGAGGCCCATGAACCGGTCACCGCATAGGCGACGCCGGCGCGCTCCAACGCTTCAATGGCTCGTAACAGGAAGCCGCGCTGTGTCTCCATGGGCTTCCAAAATGCGGCGCGCGATCGTCGCCTGTACTTGCGCTTCCGGCCAATCGGGGTGCTCAGCGCGCACATTGGCGCGCGAGGCCTCAACTGCCATCTCCCACAAATCGATGGCCGCCTGCCACTTTTGCTCCGGCGTCATTCGCCGCAGCACATCCAGGTAAAACGCCTCGGCCCTCGGGCTTTCGAAGTCGCCCAGCCGCGAGCGATACACGCCGACCGGCCTACTTCAGCGCCACGGACGCGGCCTGCAAGGTGGCGGCCAGGTGCCCGACCGAGGGCGCCAGCAGGTCCAGGAACGGCTTGGGATACAGGCCAATCCAGAAGATCATGATCAACAGCGGCACCAGCATGGCGATCTCGCGGCGGCTCATGTCGGGCAGGTTGCGGTTCTTCTCGTTGGTCACTTCGCCCAGGAACATGCGCTGGAACATCCACAGCAAGTAGACGGCGGCCAGGATGACACCGATGGCGGCAAAGGCGGCGAAGAGCGTGGAGCCCAGCGGCCCACCGGGCTGGCCGGCGCCCCAGGCGCCGAGCAGGATGGCGAACTCGCCGATGAAGCCGTTCAGGCCGGGCAGGCCCATGGACGACAGGGCCACAATCAGCATCAGCGTGCCGTAGATGGGCATGACTTTCCACAGCCCGCCAAACTGGCCCATATCGCGCGTGTGGCGCCGGTCATAGATGACGCCGACCAGCAAGAACAGCGCGCCGGTGGACAGGCCGTGGTTGACCATTTGCAGCACGGCGCCCTGGATGCCCTGGGTGTTGAGCGCAAACAGGCCGAGCATGACAAAACCCAGGTGGCTGACGGAAGAATAGGCGACCAACTTCTTGGCGTCGGTCTGGGCATAGGAGACGATGGCGCCGTAGATGATGCCGATGACCGCCAGCACCGCCACCACCGGGGCGTACTGGATGGAGGCCTGCGGGAACATGAACAGGTTGAAGCGCACAAAACCGTAGGTGCCCAGCTTCAGGAGCACACCGGCCAGGATGACGGAGCCGGCGGTGGGCGCCTCGACGTGGGCATCGGGCAGCCAGGAGTGCAGCGGCCAGATGGGCACTTTGATGGCGAAGGCGGCGAAGAAGCCCCAAAACAGCAGGCCCTGCATGGCCGGCGGCACGCCGCGGGCGATGATCTCCGGCACCGAGAAGGTGCCCATGTTGACGCCCAGCCACAGGATGGCCAGCAGCATCAGGATGGAGCCGGCCATGGTGTACAGGAAGAACTTGATGGCGGCGTAAATCTTGCGCGGTCCGCCCCAGATGCCGATGAGGAAGTACATGGGCACCAGGGTGAATTCCCAGAAGATGTAGAACAGAAACAGGTCCTGGGCCAGGAAGACGCCCATCATGCCCACTTCCAGCAGCAGGAAGAAGATCATGAACTCCTTCACCCGGTCCTGGATGGCGTCCCAGGTGGAGGCGATGGAGATGGGCGTGAGGAAGGTGGTGAGCAGGATGAGCAGCAGGCTGATGCCGTCCACGCCCAGGTGGAACTCAATATTCCAGGTCGATCCGATCTGGATCCAGGGCGCGCGCACCACCAACTGCAGACCAGGCTCCTGCGGATTGAACTGGGCCAGCATCAGCAGCGACAGGACGAACGTGATCAGCGAGGTGACGAGCGCCACCCAGCGTATGGTGTTCTTCTGCTCGGGCTTGACGAACAGCAGCACGACCACGCCCACAAGCGGGAAGAAGGTGACCACGGTGAGAGTAGCGAACAGATATTGCATCGTGTAATCCTGCGTTAGTCGGTGAGTAAAAAGCCGCTTGAGTCGTGTTTCGTGGTGCGTGGTGCGTGGTCCGTTGCCTTACTGAACGGACCATGCACCACGCGCCACTTCATCATTTCGCGAGCACCAGATATCCCAGCACCAGGACCACCCCCAAAAACACCATCAGCGCGTAACCGCGCACATAGCCCGACTGGAAACGGCGGAAGCCACCGGCCACCCCGCGCACCACGGCCGCCGGCAAGGCGCTGACAAGGCCATCCACCACGCCCAGGTCCAGGAATTGCGCGGAGAATTGGGATAGGGTGTTGAACACGCCGGCGATGACGACTTCGTGGAACCAATCGTGCCAGAAGCGCCAATCGATCAGGTCGGCCAGCAGCCAGGAGAGCCAGTTGTAAGGCCGGATGATGATCAGCGCGTACAGCTCATCGATGTACCACTTGTCGCGCAGCCAGCCAAAGAGCGGGCCGAGCATCCCCTGCAGCGGATCGGCGGCCTCGACTTTGGCGGGTTGAGCGCGATAAATCGCGTAGCCGACGGCCAGGCCGGCCAGGGCGAACAGGGTGGAAAGGCCAGCCACCACGAAGTTGAGCGAGCCCTCGGCAGGCCCAATTTCATTGAATGTCACGTCTCTTATAGGCGTGGCTGCCAGGGTGTGGCCCAGCCAACCGCTGAGGGCATTGGCGCCGGGCGCCGCCCAGCCGGCAATGACCGGCCAGTTCAGCAGTCCGCCCAGGGCGGCCAGCACGGCCAGGATAATCAAGGGCACCGTCATCACCGGCGGGTTTTCCTGGGCGTGGCGGGCAGCGTCGGTGCGCGGCTGGCCAAAGAACACCATCAGGATCTGGCGGGTGATGTAGAACGCGGTCAGCAGCGCGGCCAGGACCAGCATCCAGAACACCAGCGGGTTCTGATTGTAGGCGGCCAGCAGGATCTCATCTTTGGACCAGAAGCCGGAGAAGGGCACGATGCCGGCCAGGGCCAGCGCGCCAATCAGGTACACCCACTTGGTCACCGGCAGGCGCGCCCACAACCCGCCCATGTTGCGCATGTCTTGCGGGTCGAAGACCGGGCCGTGGTCAGCGTGGGCCACGGCGGCAGCGGCGGCGGCATGCGGGTCCTCGGTATAACCTTGCTCGGCGGCATGGCCGTGATCGTCGGCGGCGTGCGGGGCCTCAGCGTGCCCGCCGCCCACGGCGTGTTCGGCCGAGTGCATGGCATGGTGGCCGGCTTCGACGGCGTGGATGACCGAACCGGCCGAGAGGAACAGCAGCGCCTTGAAGAAGGCGTGGGTGATGAGATGGAACATGCCGGCGGTGTAGGCGCCCAGGCCAACGGCGGCCACCATGAAGCCAAGCTGCGAGATGGTGGAGTAGGCCAGCACCTTCTTGATGTCGAACTGGGCGACGGCGATGGTGGCGGCAAAGAGCGCCGTGGCGGCGCCGATGAGGGCCACGACGTTTTGCGACATCGGCGCCAGGTCGAACAGCGCCTGGGAGCGGGTGATCATGTAAATGCCGGCCGTGACCATGGTGGCGGCGTGGATGAGGGCCGAGACGGGCGTGGGGCCGGCCATAGCGTCGGGCAGCCAGACGTAGAGCGGGATTTGGGCCGACTTGCCGGTGGCGCCGACGAGCAGCAGCAGGGTGATGGCCACGATAACGGGGCTGTTCATGGCGCTGATGCCGGCCGCCTGGTCAAAGACGTTCTTGAAGATCAGCGAGTGGAAGTTCCAGAAGATCAGGAACATCGCCAGCAGCATGGCCCAGTCGCCGACGCGGTTGGCCACAAAGGCTTTGCGGCCGGCGCGGGCATTGGCGACGCCGCCGGCGCCCTTCTCAAACCAGAAGCCAATCAGCAGGTAAGAGCACAGGCCCACGCCTTCCCAGCCGACGAACATCATCAGGTAGCTGTTGCCGGTGACCAGCACCAGCATGGCGGCCAGAAACAGGTTGAGATAGACGAAGAAGCGCGGGTAGCGGCCCGGATCGCCGTTGAGGCGCACATCCTCGTGCATGTAGCCGATGGCGTAGATGTGGATCAGGGTGCCGACGCCGGTGACCACCAGCATCATGGTCACCGAGAGCGTGTCGATCTGGAACGCCCACGGCACGTTCAGGTCGCCGATGACCAGCCAATCGGCCAGGTGCACGGTGACCGGGGCGTAGCCGTTGGAGGCCAGGCCGATGACCTGCAAGATGGCAATGACGAAAGCCAGCCCGGCCGCGCCGGAGGCCACCACGCCCACCCACTTCTCGCCCAGGAATTTCCCGGCCAGGAGGTTGATGAGCAGCCCGGCGACCGGGAAGAAAATGATGAGGGGGATCAAGCTAGACATCGGCAGTTGCTAACCCTTGAGCTGGTTGATTTCGTCCAGGTTGATGCTGTGTTTGTTGCGGAAGATGGCCACCATCAGCGCCAGCCCCACGGCCACCTCGGCGGCGGCCACGGTCATGACGAAAAAGACGAATACCTGGCCGTTGTAGGCTTGGAACTGGTTGGAAAAGGCCACGAAGGCCAGGTTGGCCGAGTTCAGCATCAACTCGATGGACATGAATACGATAATGGCGTTGCGCCGGGTCAGCACGCCGATAACACCCAGCACAAACAAGATGGCGGACAGGCCGACGTAGTTAGCGGTCGGGACCATTGGCATTCTCCAGCGAAACGACTTGATGCCGGTCAGCGCCGGCTAGGGGCGCCGCTCCGGCATGACGAGCTTGGCCGACGAGGCGCTTGGATCGGCCGTGCGGCCGGTCGCATCGCGCGTCAGCACGACGGCGCCGATCATGCCGACCAGTAGCAAGAACGATGTCAGCTCGAACGGCAGCAAATAGTTCTGGAACAGCTCCAGGCCGATGGCCTTGGGGCCGCCGAAATCAGCACCGAGCGTGGTGGTCGGGCCGGCGGCCAACGTGCCGCCCGAGACGAATTGCCCGCCGTGAACAAACAGGGTGTAACCCAGCGCGGCCACAAACAGCACGCCCAGCACCCCGGCCAGCCAGGGCTGCCAGGGCAAGGCCGTGCCCTGACGCCGCAGACCCTCGGCGCCCAGGAGCATGATGACGAACAGGAACAGCACCATGATGGCCCCGGCGTAGACCGTGATCTGCACCATGGCCACAAAGGGCGCGGCCAGGATGAGGAAGAAGACCGAGATGACGCCCATGGTGAGCACCAGGAACAGCGCCGAGTGCACCGCGTTGCGGCTGAGCAGCATGCCCAGCGCCGCGCCGACGGCGACGATGCCGAGCAGGTAGAAGACGATGTAGTCAGGTGTCATGCTTAGTCGCTCGGGTCTTTCATCTCCGGGATGCTTTTGTCAAACTTGCCCGGCTCCACCTTTTGCGGGGTGGGCTGGCCGCCCGGCGGCACGGGCACGATCAGCATCTCCTTGGTGTAGATGCTGGATTCGCGATTGGTGAAGGCCAGCTCGTACTGGCTTTCGAGCACGATGGCTTCGGTTGGGCAGGCATCTTCGCAGTAGCCGCAGAAGATGCAGCGCAGCATGTTGATCTCGTAAGTGCTGGCATAGCGCTCGCCGGGCGAGAAACGCTTGTCATCGCTGTTGGGCGCGGCCTCGACGAAAATTGCGTCAGCCGGGCAGGCGGCGGCGCACAGCGAGCAGCCAATACACTTCTCCAGGCCGTTGTCATAGCGCTTGAGTTCATGGCGGCCTTTGAAGCGCTTGGAGACGGGCCGCTTCTCGTCAGGATACGAGACGGTGACCGGCTCTTCAAACATTTCCTTGAAGGTCGTCGCGAAGCCTTTGACGATTTCACCCAACATACGTTAGTCCCTCAAATCCAATAAGCGATCTAACTCGAACCAGGCGATGAGCCTTCCAGCAGAGGCCCTTCGCGCGCGACCGTTGATGTGAGCTACAAGTCTATGCGTTCGCGCTCCAGGTGACAGGTCATTGATCGCATCAAAACTCTAGTGCGCGGCGCTGGCCAGGCGGGCGGCCTGGGCTGCCTGGCGCGCGCGCACACGCTGGGCGGCGCGCCGATATTGAGCCGCGAAAATCCCGGCCACGATGACCACCAGCACGCTGACCACGATGATAAACAGGGTCCGGTCGAGCAGGGCCGCGGCCGTGACCAGCACATTGGCCAGCGCAATCGGCAGCAACACCTTCCAGCCCAGGGCCATCAGGCGGTCGTA
>JAYTFQ010000134.1:0-15848 GCA_043734225.1 Anaerolineales bacterium
TATCGCCATTTCGCAGCGGCTGGTCGTCTACGCGCTGCGCGCCCATCCAGGTGCCATTGCGGCTGTTCAGATCTTTCAGCCGAAAACCCTCGCCCTTGCGCTCCAGCCGGGCGTGATGCCGCGACACTTTTTCATAATCAAGCGCGAGATCGTTGTCCTCAAAACGCCCAATCGAAAGCGCGTCTACTTCCAACGGCACTTCCCAGGTCCGGTCGGGTGCCAGCACCACCAGCCGCGGCCCGCTGTGTTCATTCAATGTCTGCGGCAGTGAGGTGGTCAGCAGCGTGGCGTCCAATGCGGCAGCGGTCTCCAGGACTGTCACTTGGGACTCGGTCTCAACCAGGCCGGCTGAGAAGGTGAGGTGACTATCGCCCAGCACCAGCGCGTCGCCTGGCGCCAGCGGCGCCGCTGAAACGCGTTTGCCGTTGACCCACGTGCCGTTTGGCGCGCCCAGGTCCACCAGGGTGCAGCCGTCCGGGCCACAATCCAGGCGGGCATGCGCCCGCGACACGCGCGCATCCTGCAACACAACATCGTTGGTCAGCGCCCGCCCAATCAGCACGCTGCTGCGCGCCAGTTCAAATTCCTGGCGTTTGCCATCCGGCTGTGCGAGAATTAATTTTCTCACGGCTGCGGCCATTTTCAACTCCGCCTGATATTTCCCCAACTCTAAACGCGCGTTAGTATACTATGCGCCTCTGTCTTCTGGTTGGCCCGTCTCGCACACACATCCACGCGCCTTTCCCTGTGCTACAATCTCGCTTGAACACCGCCATTTCTCAATTACTAACTACCACTTACTTTTCCGAGGAGCACTTATGCCCCTTCCCACATCCCAGCGCGGCATGTTTTTTGAAGAGTTTGCCGTTGGCCAGAAAGTGCGGTCGGCCGGGCGCACGGTGACGGAAACCGATATTGTCGGCTTTGCCGGTCTTTCTGGCGATTTCAACCAGATCCATGTGGACGCCGCCTATGCCAAAGCCGCGCCATTTGGGCAGCGAGTGGCGCATGGCCTGTGCGTCCTCTCAATTGCTTCCGGGCTTGCAGTGCAAACGGGCATCATGGAAGGCACGGTGCTGGCGTTCCGCGAAATTATTGAGTGGAAGTTTTCGCTGCCGGTCTTCATTGGCGACACCATTCATGTGGAGTTGGAAGTGCTGGAAACAAAGGCCATCCCACGCCTGGGCGGGGGCGCGGTAACCATCTCGCTGGATGTCCGCAACCAGGATGGCAAGTCCGCCCAAAAAGGCAAATGGTCAGTGCTCATGATGAGCCCGCCTGCGGCCCAGCCGCGCGGCGCTTAAAGCGCCGTTTGTCCCGCCTGGCCCATTTGGGGCTGGATGGCCCGTTTTCGCTCATTTGGGCATCCTGGTGTTTTAAGCCATTTTGCAGTATATTTTGGCCCGATTGACGCCGTGATTGGGCGCTGCCCAATTTAAGCCGGCGAACGCAGAAGCGCACAACCTACCTACTGAAGGAGATCATTATGGCAGCCAATCGAATGAGCAAGTCGGAGTTCCTCACCGCGCTGGCCGAAAAGACCGGCTTGAACAAGAAGCAGGCCGCCTCGGCCATGGATGCAATCAGCAGTATTGTGGCTGAGCAGCTTAAGAAACCGCCCTCTTACGAAGTGACCATTCCCGGCCTCATCAAGCTGAATGTTTCGGACAAACCCGCTACTGAAGCGAAGCCGGGCATCAATCCTTTCACCAAGGAGCCCACCATCATCAAGGCCAAGCCCGCCCGCAAAGTCGTCAAGGCGCGCCCGGTCAAGGCCCTCAAGGACGCGGTCTAGTCACTCGCCCCACATTCCAGCAAGACCGCTCGGCTCTCAGTTGGGCCTGATTTCGCCCATTTGAGAGGATTGGTGAAGCAGGTCACGGGCCGGTCTGGCCCGCTGCGTGCCATTGTGGGGCGCGGCGGGCCTCTCCGGTCCGTTGTCTATTGTTACGCCACTGATTGATAGAATACTTGCGTAGGAGATGCCCCAGCATGAAGAAAAATCCTGGTTACGCGATATTTTCGGCTGTTTTGGCACTGACACTGGCCGGCCTGGCCTGCAGCGGCGGCGCGGCTGCGCCCACCAAGGCCGCACCCAGCCAGACGCCAGCCGCCACGCAGCCCTTGGCCGCGCCCAGCGCCACACCCCAAAGCGCCGCGCCGACTGCCACGGAAAAGGCCTCACCCACCGTTGCCGCCACGCTCGCCGCGACGGAAGCCGCGACCGCGGCCGCCACGGCAGCCGCCACGGCCGCCTCGACCCAAGCCGCGTTGTCGGGCAAACTGAACATACACGGCATTGCCAGCTACCTGGACAGCCTCAAGTATTACCACCTGGACGGCCTGATCACCAACGGCACCGACAAGCCTGTCAGCAACCTTCAGATCTCGCTAACTTTGACCGACAGCAAGGGCAAAACCGTCCTGAAAGATAATTCGGGCAACCCCACCAGCACAGTGACGTTCCAGCCCATTCTGGGCGAAATCGGCTCCGGAGAAACGACGCCTTTTGATTACTATCTCAATACAGACGGCGCCGACATCTCCGGCTGGAAAGCTGCCGTCAAACTGGACAGCAGCGACCCGGTCAGCGATATTCAGCGCGTGCAATTGAATGTGACCCACAACTTGCTGACGGTGGGCTCGGATGGTGACATCGACATTACCGGCGAGATTGTCAATACTAGTGACAAACCTGCTCAAATCAACAATTTCGCGGCGGCCTTGTTGGATGGATCCGGCAACGTGGCCGGCGCCTCGAGTTTTCAAGATGTCGCGCGCCTGTTAGCCCCGGCCGGCGACGCCGCGGGCCAAGACCGTTCGCCATTTGTCATCCATATCGCCGGCCCCATCCAGGGCACTTACACGCCCAGCTTTTATCTGGACGGCGTTACTGGCAAGCCGAGCGACATAGATGCCGCCGCCGCCGTGCACTTGAAGCTGGAGACCAGCTACATCGACTCGTTCAAAAACGTTCACGTCGTGGCCACCGTTTCCAACAGCGGCACCGAGACCATGACCGTGCGGGTGATGGCCGGGCTGTATGCCGACGACGGCACGGTGCTCGACGGCTCGTCCACCAATGCGCCCATCGACCTGGGGCCGGGCCTATCGGCGCCGGTGCATCTGTACTATTTCTCCAACTTGAACGGCAACACGCAGCTGATTGGTAAGGTCATCAGCACCAGCGTCCAGATCGACCCCTATTGGACCTTCCCGGTTACCAGTCCGGAGGTCCCATTACAGGCCAGCAAGGTCACCTCCACGACGGACGGCAGCAGCCTGACCATCAAGGGCAACGTGGTCAATACATCCGGACTGACGCTCATCGACGCCACTGTAGTCGTCATCCTGCGAGATGCGGATGGCAAACTGGTAGCTGCCGACAAGGCCTACACGGATAACAGCGGCGACATCGCGCCCAAATCCACGCAGACCTGGAGTGTGACGGTCGATCTGCCGCCCGATGTAGATGCATCCAAGCTCAAACTGGAGACCATTGTTCAGGGCGCAGTTAAGAGCTAACCCGCTTTCAGGCGGTTTGCCAGCGGGCGGCCGGCTTGGTCCGGCCGCCCGCTGGGCCTTGTCCACTGGTATGATTGACTTTCGATGACTTCTATTCCTGCGTTCCACGTCCGCGAGATACCGGTGTTCGGCCGCGCCATCCTGTCGCCCATGGATGGTTATTCCGACCTGCCCTTCCGCCTGATTTGCCGCGAGCTGGGTTCGGCCATGTCATACACCGAGTTCACCAATGTGGACGAGCTGCAAAGCCGCAAGCCGACCGTTAAAGCCTGGCAAAAACTGCGCTTTGCGCCGTCTGAACGGCCCATGACCTTCCAAATCTACGGCCACGACGAAGACCGCCTGGTCGACACCGCCATCCGCCTGCAGGAATACGGCCCTGACATCATCGACATCAATATGGGCTGCTATGTCAAAAGCATCTCAGAGCGCGGCGCCGGCTCCGGCATGCTATGCCAACCGGACAAGATCGGCCGTGTTTTCACCCGGCTGTCGCGCGGGTTGCACATGCCGGTCACTGGCAAAATTAGACTGGGTTGGGACGATAATTCCCGCAATTACCTGGAAGTGGCGCGCATTCTGGAAGACAGCGGCGCCAGCCTGATCGCCGTTCACGGCCGCACTCGCGCCCAGGCCTACAAAGGCGACGCGGATTGGGATGCCATTGCGGAAGTCAAACAGGCCGTGCGCGTGCCGGTGATTGGCAACGGCGATGTGCGCAGTGTGGCCGACATTGCCCGGCTGCGGGCGCACACGGGCTGCGATGGCGTCATGATCGGCCGGGCCGCCATCGGCAACCCGTGGATATTCGCCGGCCGCGACCGAGAGCAGGTCACCGTCGATGATCGTGTGGCTCTGATGCGCCGCCATCTGGCGCTCAACCTCGATTTCTATGGCCAGCAGACCGGTTTGCTGCTCTTCCGCAAACACGCCGCGCGCTACATTCATGGCCTGCCTGACGAGGCGCTGCTGCGTGAGCCTCTGCTCACGGCCAACAGCGTGGCCGAGTTCGAGGCGCGCGTCCAGGTGCTCATCGTCGGCCGGTCCGCCGAAATAGCTCTTGCTGACGCACTGCCCGCGCTCACCGCTTAGGGGGCTTTCGGCTTCGACTGCGCCGCCTCATCAAATACTCATCCCGCGTCCGCCTCGGCGCCGTAACCCCGCCCTGCTAACCGGGTTTAAATAGGAGCGGCCGTAAGCGGATTCCTGCCTGTCCCCAGCCTGCCTGCGCGCGCTGGAACAACCGCCAGCAGCCAGACGTCTAACTAAAACGCGCCGCGGTGCGCTATCTATGACGGTTCCAGCTTACGTTCACCGGCTCACGCTCCCAACGCCCTTCCCGGTTGGGCCGGTCTATGCTTATCTTTTCGAGGGCGATCTGCTTACGCTGGTCGACACTGGCCCCAAGGCCGATGTCACACGCGAGTCCCTGCGCGCTGGCCTGGCCGATTTTGGCTATCGTCCGGAAGACATTCAACGCATCATTGTCACGCACCATCACGCCGACCATATGGGCCTGGCGGCTGAAATCTGGCAGCGCTCCGGCGCGGAAATCTGGACCCATCCTTATAGCTTGCCCTGGCTGGCGGATTACGCGGGCCAACAGGCGCGCCATCACCCGTTCTATGCCGCCATCTGGCAGCAGGCCGGCGTGCCCACCGATATTGTCGCGCTCATGAACGACTCGAGCGCCAGCTTGTTGCGTTGGATCGACCCAGTTCTCGCCACCCACACCCTGGATGAAGGCCAGCAGATCGATTTGGGCGGCGCGCCCTGGCAGGTGTTTCACACCCCGGGTCACGCTGGCGGCCTTATTTGCCTGTGGGAGCCCGCCAGCCGCACGCTGCTGGCCAATGATCATTTGCTGCGCGATATCTCATCCAATCCAGTCCTCGAGCCGCCGGCCCACCCAGGCGATCCGCGTCCGCGCCGGCTCGTCGAATACCTGCTTCACCTGCGCCGCATGGCGGCCCTTGAGCCGGTGGTGGCCCTGCCGGGTCACGGCGAGCTGGTGACCGATGTGGCGGGCCTGGTGCGCCAACGGGTGGCCTTTCACGAGCGGCGCGCCGAGCGCTTGTTATCCAGCCTCAAGGGCAGCGAGCTCTCATTGTGGGATCTGACCCAGCAAGCCTTTCCGCGCGTCCAGCGCGGGATGGATTACTTTTTGGCCCTATCAGTAGTGTTGGCGCATCTCGACTTGCTCGAATCGGAAGGCCGCGCGCGGGCGCAGACGCACGGCGGCCGCGTTTCCTGGCTGCGTCGGTAAGTTATACTGGTGCCATGACCGCTCAACCGCCCGCCTCGTCCCCGGAAACACCACCCGAATCGCCCAGCGAACGCCTGCGGCGCTTGAGCCAGGCCAATCCGGACGAGCCGATTACCCAGCCCAACCCGCTGGGAAAACCCGACGACGAAATCCCCACTGGCCCGCTTGCCCGTGTGCGCCGCGGCCAGTTGCCGCCAAAACCCGATGAGCCCCTGGTCTCAGAAAGCTCGCGCCACCCAACCGGCTATCCCGACCAAACCGCTGGTTGGTATGGCGCAGACCCAGACCTGGGCTCGACACCCACGGCCAGCGGGCAACCCACCCGGCGCGCCCCCTCCATCGATTCAAACGGCATGCCTGTTTTGCCGTCGCGCGTGCCTGAGAAAGACCCTTCTGGCACGCAGGTCCAGCGCAGTGCCTGGAATCTGGGTCCGCGCCCGCCCGCCGCCACTCCGGCAGCCAGACCCGCCTACCAGGCGCGCTATCCGGAAGTGCCGCGCTACGTCCCGCCGCCGTTGCGCCAGGCCCCGCCGCCCCCTGCCGGCAACTTTGGCGCCGCCGCGGCTGCCCGAGGACGAGGCGGCCAGGGCCGCGCGGGCGGATGCTTTTGGACGATTGTGCGCTTTGGCGCATTGGCCACAGCCATCGGCCTCATTGTGGCCATTGCGGCCCTGGTGCTCGGCTATGCCTCCATCGCCTCTACGCTGCCGCCAGTAGGCGACCTACAGGCGCGCGCCTCCCAATTCGAAACCACCCGAGTCTACGATTCGCAAGGCAATCTGTTGGACGAAATTGTCGACCCGCAGGCCGGCCGGCGCACACGCGTGCCCCTGGCCAAGATTTCGCCCTATCTCATCGCGGCCACCATTGCCACGGAAGATAAAGACTACTATTCGCATCCCGGGTTCGATCCCATCGCCATCTTGCGCGCTATCGTCACCAGTCTGCGCACGGGCAATTCGGCCGGCGGCGCTTCCACCATCACCCAACAACTCGTGCGCGCCCTGGTGCTCACCCCCGCAGAGCGGGCTCAGCACACCAACAGCCGCAAGATCCGCGAGATCATCCTGGCGGCGGAAGTGACGCGCCGCTATACCAAGGAACAGATCCTCGAGTTGTATCTGAACGAAATCTATTACGGCAATCTGGCCTACGGCATTGAGGCCGCCTCCGAAACCTATTTCAACAAGCCCGCATCGGACCTGGATTTGGCCGAGGCCACCTTGCTGGCCGGGCTGCCTCAGGCGCCCGCGGTTTACGACGTTTACACCGATCGGGAAACCACCCTGGCTCGGCAGCAGCAGGTTCTGGGCTTAATGTTGGCTCAAGGCTGCACCACCATCAGCACCCGCCCCGAGCCCGTCTGCGTCACGGCGGCGGATGTCACCGCTGCCGAGGTCGCCACGGCCGGCCGCACCTTCAATCCGCCAGCCAGCACCGCCAAATTCCCGCATTGGACCACTTACATCCGCCAGCAACTGGAGACCCTCTACGGCGCACAGGCGCTGTATCGCTCCGGCTACAGTGTTTTCACCACGCTTGATCCGACTCTGGAGACCATGGCCGAACAGCAGGTGGCCCAACAGGTGGATAAGATTGCCGCCGCCCATCATGTTACCAATGGCGCGCTGGTGGCCCTGCGTCCCAGCACCGGCGAAATCCTGGTCATGGTCGGCTCACACGACTTCAACGATCCCGTGGACGGCCAGATCAACATGACGCTCCGCCCGCGCCAGCCAGGCTCGTCCATCAAACCGCTCACCTATGCCCTGGCCTTTGAAAAAGGTTGGACGCCCTCCACCCTGATCTGGGACGTGCCGACCGAGTTCCCAGACGGCAGCAATCCGCCCTACATACCCGTCAACTATGATGGGCAATTCCATGGTCCCGTGCGCATGCGCATCGCGCTGGCCAATTCATTCAACATCCCGGCCATCAAAGCCATGCAGTTCGACGGCATCTATGGCGATGGCGGTTTTATCTCGTTCACCCAACAGCTCGGGATCACCTCGCTGAACCGGCCCGACTATGGGCTGGCCGTGGCGCTGGGCGGCGCCGAAGTCTCTCCGCTCGAGATGGCCACCGCCTACGGCGCCCTGGCCAACGGCGGGCGCCGGGTGTTCCCCGTCAGCATCCTCAAAGTGACAGACTCCAGCGGCAAGCTCATCTGCCAGCAGCCGCTCACGCCGCCTGACGTGACCAGTAGCCCGCCGGCCTGCCAGGATGCCCCGGCCAATTGGAACGCCCAAGTCTTTTCGCCCGAGACCGCCTATCTCATCAGCGACGTGTTGGCCGATAACGGCGCCCGCGCCCTGGAATTCGGCCCCAACTCAGCCTTGAAACTGTCGTTTCAAGCCGCGGCCAAAACCGGCACCACCAATGACTTCCGCGACAACTGGACCATCGGCTACACGCCCGATCTGGTGGCCGCCGCCTGGGTGGGCAATGACAATGAAACGCCGATGGTCAACACCACCGGGGTCACCGGCGCCGCGCCGATCTGGCACGCCTTCATGGAGGGCGCGCTGGCCGGCAAAGCCACGCCCTTCACTCGCCCGGCCGGCATCGTCGATCGCAATTTCTGTATCGTCTCCGGCACTGAGCCGAGCGAGTTCTGCCCGGCGGACCAAATTGGCCAGGAACAATACGCCGCCACGCACCCGCCGTTGTCCAAGGATCTGGACTTATGGCAGCACGCCTACATCGATCCATTCACCAACTTGCGCCAAACCGCCGAATGTGCCAAGTACTATCAAAACGACCAATTGCTCACGCAGCAGCAAGTGGTCATCGGCGTCAGCGATCCGTCCGCCCAAAAGTGGCTGGTTGAAAATCCAGCCGGTCAGGCCTGGGCCGCTGGCCACGACATTACCGCGCCGATTCATTGGGCGCCCACCGCCAACTGCACCGCCGACTCACCTCACCCGCTGATCAGCTTCAGCAATCCGGCCGAGGGAGCCACACTGCCGCCGCAATCCTCCCAAATTGCCGGGCAAGCCGGCGCTACGGCTGATTTTGATCACTACATCATTGATTACGGGCTCAGCGCCGATCCGCAAGGCTGGGCGTCGCTGGTTGGCCCCACCACTAACCCAATCAATGACACTGGGCTGCTGGCCAACTTCGACACAACCAGCTTTCAGAGCGGCGTGGTAACGCTGCGGATCATTGTCTTCAGCAAGTCCGGCGGCAGCGCCGAAGGCCGGGTGCACTTCAGCATCCTTCGGCCCACCGACACGCCGCAGCCGACCGCCACGGCCACTTCAACGCCGACGACCGCCCCGACCGCTACCCAGACTCTCGTGCCCACCAGCACCCCGACCCCAACCACACCACCGACCGCCACCGCCACGCCCACCTTTGACCCTGGGTCGATAACGGCAGTTCCTTTGCCAAGCCTGGCCGTGACAGTCCAGAATTAGTCGTCAGCGACGCATGAAGCCGGCCACGCCTCAAGGAGGCATGCCCGGCTTCATGCGTGACTGGATGTTGTTCGGCCACAACGCACGCTTGTCGCGCGTCACTGCTGCCCTGGGCTTTATGTCACCCGCCACATTTGTTTGGGCTTAAAGCCACATGATTTTTCGCCGTTTGCCGGTTTTTGATGGGTTCCGCCACACCCGCCACTGCCGCCACATCAAAACAGATAGGGCGAGCACATGTTGTGGGACCGTGTAAAATAAACGTCTTATGACGCCGTTGGATCGCGCCCGCGCCGTAGGCCAAGTATTGTGGATCGCCCTGCTCGGCAACCTGGCCATGTCCATTATCAAGCTGGCTGTCGGGCTGAGCTCCGCTTCCTTGGCGGTCATCGCCGATGCCTTCGATTCATTGGTCGATACCTCCACCAACATCGTCGGCCTGATTGGCATTTGGGCAGCCGCGCGCCCGGCCGACGATAACCACCCCTACGGCCATCAGAAATACGAAGCCATCGCCACGCTCAGCATCGGCGCCTTTCTGCTGGTGGCCGCCATCGAGATCGTCCATGGTGTCGTCCAGCGCTTCACTGGCGGCAGCCTGCCGCCGAACATAACCACCCCGGTGATCGCTGTAACGGCCCTGACCTTTGTCGCGCGGCTGGGAATCGCCGTCTATGAGGCGCGCGCGGCCAAAAAGCTCAACAGCAACTTCTTGCGCGCCGACGCGCTGCACGTCCGGACGGACCTGTTTGTCACCCCGCTGGTGGTCGTGTCCCTGGTCGCCGGCCGCCTTGGCCTGCCGTGGCTTGATTCGGTTGTCGCCATCGGCGTGGTACTGCTGCTGGTTCGCGCCGCCTTTCGGATCTTGTGGACGACGTCCAAGGAGCTCTCCGACGTGGCCGTTGCCGATCCGGCCGCGGTTCAGAGCGCCGCCCTGGGCGTGCCCGGCGTCGCCGAAGTCAGCAGCGTGCGCTCGCGCGGCGGCCCCGACAGCACATACGTGGACCTGCACATCAAGGTCAACCCTGCCATGGACGCGGACCAGGCGCATAGTGTGGCCTCCGAGGTGGAGCGCCGCATTGCCGAGGCCTTGCCCGGCGTAGTGGACACCGTGGTGCATATTGAACCGGAATGGTCGGAAGACACCGCCTCGGTTTGGCAGGGGCTGGTGCTCAAGCTGCGCGGTGTGGCCGACGGTGTGGGTGTTGGCATTCATGACCTGCACGCCCACGCCGAGCGCGACGGCACGTTCGCGGTGGAGGCTCACCTGGAGATGGCCTCCGGGCTCAGCCTGGGCGAAGCTCACGCCGTTGCCAACCGCTTCGAGGCCCGCGCGCACGAAGTCGTGCCGCACCTCAATTCGCTGGTCACTCATCTGGAGCCGCTGCCCACCAGCCTGCCGGATGAGGACAACCGCTTTTCAGCCCGCCGGCAGCACGCCCTCAAATCGCGCCTGACCACACTGACGGACAGCGTGGCTGGGCCCGGCGCCACCCACAGCGTCCAACTGCATAGCATCGGCGGCCACCTGACCGCCACCCTGCACGTCACCCAGCCCTACGACAAGCCGCTCATTGAAGCGCACGCGCTGGCCGAAACCATCGAGCGCCGCCTGCGCGCCCGCGAATCCGATCTAGACCGCGTGGTGGTGCACGTGGAGCCGCCCGAATAAGCGAGTATATATGGCATTGGACGTCATTAAACTGGCCGAGGCCGCCAACCGGCTCGAACAGCCCTTCCGAGCAGTTCAATTGGCCACCATTGGCGATTTGGCCTTGAGCGTTTTCGTCTGCCAGGGCCAGGTCAACTGGCACCGCCATCTGGACGAAGATGAGCTCTTTCTGGTTCACGAAGGCGTGGTGGCCTTAGATTCCGAACGCGGCCGCCTGACACTGCACTCCGAGGAACTGGCCGTCGTGCCCAAGGGGGTGGGCCATCGCTCGGGTTCGCAGTTGCGCTCGGTAGTGCTGCTAATGCGGCCGATTGTGCTCACCAACCGCAAGAACGGCCACCGCCACGGACAGGTCGACACTGACCCGCCGCTGGAAAAGATCCGACTGGCGCGTGTCCAGACGACCCTCCCTGCGCCATATCAAGCGCTGCCGGTGGCCCGTGTAGAAGATTTCGACTTGCTGCTGGTCAGCGCGGATGGATTTGGGCCGCCCGAAGTGGCCCCCGGGCACGGCGGCTTGTGGCTGGTGGTGCGCGGCGCCATCGGCATCGAAACGACCCAGGGCGCCGGCGCCCGGCTTGAAGCTAGTGAGCTAACCGTGGTACCAGCCGGCCAGTCTTACCGGCTCACCGCTTCCCAACCCAGCCTGCTGCTGACGCTGGCGCGCGCCCATCCCGAGTAAGCTCGGCGTCAGGCTCGCTCGCGATCCAGCCACAATTCTTTGTAGACGCGGCCCCAATCCGAGGCCGATCGGATGGCCACCACCAGCCCGGCGCCGGTTGCGGCCAGGCCAATCGGCGCCGACTGGCTGACTAGCCACAACGCGGGTCCTAACACCAACCCGGCCGCAATGTTGCCGCGCGCGCTGTGCCGTAGTATCAAGGAGCCGGCCAGGGCCAGGACCAGCCCAATCACAAACCCCAGCGGGTAAATCGCGAGCAACGCGCCGCCGACCCCCGACAGGCCCATCCCGCCTCGAAACCCGCCGAACAGCGGCCAGCAGTGTCCGGCGACGGCCGCTGTTGTTGCCAGTGCGATCACCCACGGCGTGCTGCCAAATTGCCGTGCCAGCCACACCCCCGCGAACGCCTTGGCCACGTCCAACACCGCCGCCACGATCGCCACACGCCAGCCGGCCTGGCGCATCACGTTCGTCGCGCCCGCATGACCCGAGCCGGTCGCCCGGATATCCTTGCCGGTAGCAATTCGACCAACGATGACGCCGAAAGGAATCGACGCCAGCAGATAGGCCACCAAAGTCAGGCCGACCGCGTTCAAAATATTGTTCATGGTGTTTGCCTTACGGCGTGGGCGTTGGGCTGGCGCCGTTCAAACCCGCCGCCACCTGGTTCAGGTAGTCGACAGCGTTATCGAGCGCGCCGCCCAGTGTCGTATCGCTGAGCGCCAGGTGGATCGGCACGGAGAATGAGACCGGCACTGTGAGCGAGACAGGCACATCGAATGCAACCGGCACGTCAAACGAGACTGGCACTGTAATCGACACCGGAACCGACAGGTTCAACGGCACCTGTGGATTTAGGTTGACCGGAACGGTGGTTTTGACAGGCACATTGATGGGGAATGTCCCCAGCGGCGTATTCAGCGAGACGGTCACCTGTGTATCGATGGGCAGTGTGACGCTGATCGGCACCGAAAATGTCTGCCGTATTACAACCGTAAATGACACCGGCAGCGTTTGGCGGACCGGCAGTGTTTGGCGAACAGGAAGCGTTTGGTGGATGGTTAGGGTTTGGCTGATGGGCACCCTGAGGTCGAAGGCGGTGTTGCGCAAGTCACCCACGGCCACGGCGGCCTGGCTGGCCGCTTGCGCCACCTGTTGGCGGGCCTGCATTAGCGTGTTAATCAAATAAAGATTGAGGCCCAGCGACACAAGCGCCAGCCCCCACAAGAGATAGTAGTCAATCGGCCGGCGAGCACGCGTGTTATCCACCGTCATTCATCACCTCGTTCCGGCAGCACCAGTTGCTGCAGCGCCTCAATCGGATCACCGGCCAACGCCGGCTCTAATGTGGCCCGCGTGACGTCCTGGTCGGCCAACATGCGTCGTACCTGACGAAACTTGACGATGGTCCATTGTCCCTCCGCAAGCGCCTCGCGCAGCCGCGGATCACGACGCAGTTTGAATTCCAGCAGCCCCGCCCGGCCGCCGGGAAGCACCAAAAACCGCCGCCTGGCTGGCCTGGCCGGCCCCAACAGTTCCGGACCGACGGCGGCCGAGGCCAGTACAGCAAACACATACACGGTTCGACCGTCCTCGCGCCACTCCTGTGGGCCGCCGCCGATCACGTCGAAGCCATTGCGCCCCGCCAGCGCCCGCAGCTCCGCCTGGATGGTCTGCAGCTCGCCGGAGCGCGCTTCGAGCATGTCCTCCGGCCGCAGCTGCCACAGCCCCGCTTCATTCCTGCGCGCATATGACGTCAGGCAGGCCATCACCAGCGCCCGGCCCGGCGTGAGCGCCCCTGGCAGAGTCTCATAGACGTTGCCGAGCACATCATGTTCATCGATCGCCTCGCTGCTGGTCAAGCAGCGCAGGACTTCCGCTTCGACCCGATCGGACAGCGACTGGCCGCCTGGGGGGCCGTTGCGCATTGCCTGGTCGGTGAGCCACCACAAACCCGCGCCAGGCTCACCGCCGCTGTCGCCCAGGCGCTGAAAGGTGGTCGTGTCCGCCGCCACCGCCTCCAGCGCCCGGTTCGCCGGCACCAGCGGATCAGCAGCATCCCAGGCCACCAATCGATTGGCCACCAACTCGCACCAGGCGGCGAAATGAAGGCTGGCCCAGCGGCTGGGTTCGCCTCTGGCCCGCAAGGTGCTGGCCGCGGCTTCGCGCGCCGCGCGAAACTGGTCAGGCTCCCGCGCCGCTTGCGCGGTCGGCTGTCCTGTCTCAAATTCCAGTTGGGCCTCAGCGGTATCCGCCCGCAATGCCCCGGCGCGAAGATGGTAGCCGGCCCCGCTGGCCGCTGCCAGCAGACTGGCATTGAAGCCGGGCTCGGCCTCCCCCAACAGGCAAATGAGCCGCCCGCCCGGCGCCAACAGCGGCTGCGCGGCGGCCAGAGGCTGGTGTAACGCGCGCGCGTGCCAGGTCCAATCATAACGGCGGCGCTGCAAACTGCCCCGAAAGCTTTCCACGGCATCCAGCCCCCACAGCCAAGCGGCCCAGGTCGCCGACAGCGCCCAGAACGCCTGATTGGGCCGGGGCGGCGCCGACAGGATCAATGGGAACATGCCCGGTGGCAGCCGCGCCGCCAACTCGCGCATAGGCCCCGCGTGCGCATATATGGCGGGTTCGGCGGGCGCGGCCAGCAGCGCTTCCAGTGTCGTCGAGCGGTCTGGCCCAGCCTGGCCAGCCAATATTCCCAAAGCGCTTTCCAGCGCCAACCAGACATTTACCTCGCGATAGCGACGCGCCGCCGCCAACACCTTGGGCCGCTCCTGCGCCAGCGTGGTCGTCGCATCAAACGCCGCCACCAGCAATCCAGCCAGTAGCCGGCGCGTTGCCCGGTCCAGTTCCACCGACTCGAGCTTATGCACCAGGATGGCGATGGCCGCCAGAGTGCGCGCTGGATATACGGCCAGGGTATCTTCCGCACGGCCGCGGTCGCTGTCGTCTGGCGCCACCGTTCGGCTCAACAGCAGGTGGTAGTCCGGCCCGCTTCGGCCAAAGCGGCGCGCCAACGCCCGATCGTCATCATCCGCAGTCGCCTGGCGTGGCCCGCCGCATTGCAGGCAAACATAGTACTTTTCAATTGGCTGGCCTTCAGCCGCATCCCAGTCAAAAGCGTCAGCTATGGTGGGCGTGCCGCACTCAGCGCAGGTCGTGGCATACATGGCCTTGACCTGCACTTCCAGACGGTCATTCGGACCTGGTCCAATGCGAGCATCTCCAAGCGCGGTCAGCGCGGCCTTCAAATCGCCGAGAGCCGGCGGCCTCACGGCCAGCGACAACGCTAAACGTAGAATGGGATTACTGCTGGAAACGATCACGCGCCGGGCTAGGCTGAGCGCCTCGACGGCCACACTCGGCGACTGGCCAAATGGGTCCAGCACCAAATCGCCCGGCTGGGTGTAGTTGCGTACATAGTGGGCTGCCACGCCATCCGCCACCGGCGAGAGGAAGCGACCTAGGAAACGCGGACTGCCGGTCGGGAAACCAGGGGCGAAGGCCAGACTCATAGTGGTTTCGAGGAGTATACGGTTGCGCCAGTGACAAGGCAAGGTACAATCGGCTCAAACTGACCGGTAAGGACAAACCACCCCATGCTTTCGATCCAGGATTTCACGCTGCGCAATGCCGAACTACTCGCCCTTCTGGTGCGCCTGGTTGAGATTGAATCCCCTACCACCGACAAAGTGGCGGTGGACCGCGTTGGCGCCGTGGTGGCCAGCGAACTGAGCCAGTTGGGCGCAGCAGTGACCGTTCACGCAACCGTCGGCGCTGGTGACCAGATTCTGGGCCGTTGGGACCCCACTGGCCGGGATGAGATCGGTATTCTGACGCTGTGCCACATGGACACCGTCTACAGCCTTGGCACTCTAGCGAGCCAGCCCTGCCGCGAGGCGGACGGCCACCTGATGGGGCCGGGCACTATGGACATGAAGGGCAGCATCGCCATGCTGCTGACGGCGCTGCGCGCCTTCCTGGCTGCGGACGCCTGGCCGCGCCGGCCCATCACCACGCTATTCACCTCCGACGAAGAAACCGGCAGCGACACGTCGCGTGAGCTAATTGAATCGCTTGCGCGCCGGGCCGAGCTGGTGCTGTGCCTGGAGCCGTGCCTGCCAGATGGCTCTTTGAAGACCTGGCGCAAGGGTGTGGGCGATTTCGAGGTCACCGTGCGCGGCAAGGCCGCCCACGCCGGAGCCGACCACGAGCGCGGCCGCAACGCCATTGAAGAATTGGCCAACCAGATCCTGGCCATCCAGAAATTGACCGACTACGACA
>JAYTFQ010000135.1:0-4300 GCA_043734225.1 Anaerolineales bacterium
GTTGCCACCGTCGGCCTGCCCAGACCAGTTAGCCGACAGCAGATGACCGGTGGCATCCACCCACAAGACGTGCAAACCGCCCTTGTCATCCGCCAGCCAGCGCCAACTGGGTGGCGCCGTGGGTGATTTGTCGCCAGAGCGCGCCGCGGCGCCCACAATCAGCGGCGCCGGCATGCGAGCCGACCAGCCCGTGCCTGGCCGGTAGATCATAAACCGCGCGCCATCAAACTGGTCCCACCAGGCCGCATAAGCATTGCCCTGATGATCGACGCTGAGCGCCGGATTGGCGGCTGAGCCCGAGCGGCTCAAGTTCACCGGCGTTGCCCAGATGCTGGTAACACCGGGCGTCGCCACGGGCCCTGGGCCGAGGGTGCTGGCGCTGGGGGCGGTGGCGGTGGCCGGGCCGGCTTCCCCGGCCACAAACGGCGAGCTAAATTGGGCCGGGCAGTTTTGGCCAATGGACGGGCTGGGCCAGATGACGGACGGGATTTCGAGCAATTGGCCTATGGCCAGCGCCCCGGCATCGGTCAGCGCATTCGCCGTGACAATGGATTCCGGCAGCACCAGGTAAGCGCGCGCAATGCAAAACACGGTTTCGCCCGCGCGCACCACGTGGATGCCCAACACGCCCGGCGGCAGCGGCGTGCCGGAGATTCCCGTGGGCGGAATGGCACTGGCCGCCGGTTCGGTCGGCGGGGCGGTGGAGGTGGCCGGGGCCGGGGTATCCGTCGGGGGAGCGGTGGGGGTGGCCGGCGCGGCGGTAGCGGCCTGGGGCGTGCCGGTCGGCGCGGATGGGGCGGTGACGCTGGGGGTGACAGCGGTCTCACCGGGAGCAACAGAGGTCAGGCTGGGGCCAACAGCCGTGATAGTGGGGGCGACGGCGCCCACGGTGGGGGAGGCTGGCGGCGCAACCAACTCCGGGTTGACCACCAGAAAGTCGGCCAGCGCCGACGGCGGCAGGGGCGCGCGCACATCCTGGCTGCCATCGGCGCTGACATGGACTTGTTCGCCGCTGACCAGATCGTAGCGCGCGGTTTCGGTCTGCACGCTGCAGGCGGCTTCCAGGCACGCGACGATGAGCGTGACGCGGCTGCTCTGGCCCGGATCGCCGCGAATGTACTCCACACTGGCGCGCTGGCCGCTTAGAATGATCACGCCGGCCGGGCTATAGACCTGCAAGGATTTGTCGGTGAGGATGGCCCAAATTTTGCCGGCGTATAGCCGCGCGCGCAGCCCCGGCGTACCGGCCTCGGCCAGGCTGCTTTCTAGGCCGAGGTCACTGTTTGGCGCCAGGCGCAGGTAACTGCCATTGGAGAAATCGAGGCGGGCCAGCGCCTGGGCGCCTGATTGCAGTTGACTGCCGGCGCTGACCGGACTGCCAACAGTCGCGGGGACAAATTGGCCGGCGCCGGGTGAGCGTATCAGCACCGGATTGACCACTTGCCCCAGCACGGCCAGGGGCTGGGCGACGGGCGCAGTGGCGCTGGCGCCCGCCGCCAGCGGCTGGCCGCGGCAGGCGCACAGGAGCGCCAGCAGCACCAACCCGGCGACCAGTGTGGCCGGCCGCGCGCCGCTCAGCGGACCTCGAAAGTGGCGTCGACCACTTCGACTTCCGGCCGGTTTTCCTCGATCCAGCGGACGATGTGCTGCAGTTCGGCTTGCAGATGCGCGCCGTTGTTGCCCACCGCCACCACGGCCAGTCCAGCGGACTGCCAGACGTCCTGGTGGTCCACTTCGGCGGCGGCCACGTTGAACTCGCGATGCAGCCGCGCCAGCAGCGGCTTGAGCAGGCTTCGTTTTGCCTTGAGCGAGGCACACCCCTCTAGATGCAACAGAACTTGACACGCGCCGATGACCACTCCGACTGATTATAGCGATAGCCCGCGCGATTGTCATTTCCGTTAGATGCCGGGCCGCATCACACACAAACTGCAATTTCCCTGCCAGGGGGCCGGCGCGAGCAGAGCGGGAAAACAGCGGGCATTCGTTTGGCGCTGGCCTCAGGGCCTTCTCAAAGTCCGGTGTGCCATTGCACCGCCTGTGCCTGGCGGTTGAAACCGCGCCTACGAACGGCACGACCCGCAACTGCGATGGGGCAGGTGGCCCGCCCTTCGGCGGCTGGGTTTTCGCAGTTCTAGCCCGCGTAGGCGGGCTTGGTGCTCTCGCGGCTTTATCGCGTGCAGCGACTTTAGTCGCCCGATGCGACGTTGAGAAAGCCAAACCGTAGTCTGGCGGGTGCATTTCTCTTTTTTGGCCGTGCGCTATGCCACGCGCCGTCCGTGGCTGCCCACTCCACTTCGTTTCGGGGGACACTTAAAGCCGACGGGCTATGAGCAACGCCCCGAACATCGGGGCTTCCGGAAGCGGGTCTTCGCGCAGCGCCCCGAGCGAAGCGTATGGGGTAGCCGGCGTTGTTGCGTAGCGTGGCGCCTTTAGGCCCGCGCGGGGCCGGCACACCGGGTGCGGGTCGAAAAACGACCACCATTCGCAAATGCACCCAGGCTCGTCCGAACCTTGTCAATCACGTCTGGGCGCGGTACCATTGCACCTTCCGGCCCGCAAGGCCGGAGCCATTTGTTCAGATATCGTTAATCCGCGTGGTTTATGGTGTAGCAATGCGATCTAGACGTTCATTTCTCAAGTTGGCGGGCGCGGCGGCGGCCGGCGCCCTGCTGCTGCCACGCCTGCGCCCGCCGGCCAGCGGGCTTTTCAAGCCGCAGTCTTCTGCCGCGCTCGACCAACCCTGGCCAGAAGGGCCGGACGTGAAGCTCGGCCGCGGCACGTTGGGGTGGGGGGCGCCCATCCTGTCGCGGCCGCACCCCGAAGGCGTGAACCTGGGCTATGTGTACACGGATCAGGTCGTGCGCGTGCTGCGCGAGGTGGTCGGGCTGGGCATGGCCTTTCACACCCATCTGTGGTTCGAGCTGGAGCAGGGCTATGTGTATGCCCCTTACCTGCAGCCGGTGATGAATGTGTCGCAGACGCCGCTGACCACTCTCCCGGCCACGCCCGTGTGGGGCGAGCTGGTGGCGCCGTATGTGGATGCGCGCTCAAAGCCCGACCCGGCCGCGCCGCGGGTCTACCGCATCTATTACAGCTCCGTGTTCCAGGTGGCCGAGATCGCCTCTGGGGCGGATGGGCAGCCGTGGTACCGCCTGCTGATGGAAACGCAGGAGATCATGTATGCCCCGGCCAAGAACCTGCGCATTATCAGCGCCGATGAGATTGCGCCCCTCTCGCCGGAGGTGGACCCGGCCGAGAAGCGCATCGCGGTGTACCTGGTGGACCAGGCGCTGTCGGCCTTCGAGGGCAAACGTGAGGTATTCCGCACCCGCATTTCTTCCGGCGCCAACTATTTTGGCCCGGACGGTCACACCCTGGTGAATGGCACGCCCGGCGGCCAACACCCCATCTGGCAGAAGCGCATCTCGCGCCACATGCAGGGCGGCACCGTGGAGGCCGGCTACGACGTCACCGGCGTGGGCTGGGTGTCCTATTTCTCCTCGAATGGCGCGGCGCTGCACTCCACCTACTGGCACAACGACTTTGGCATCCCCAAATCGCACGGCTGCCTCAACTGCCGGCCCGAAGATGCCAAGTGGCTGTTCCGCTGGACCATGCCCGGCGTAGCCTATGCCCCGGGCGACATCACCGTGGATTGGGAACATCGCGGCACCACGGTGGAGCTGCTCGAAGCCTCCTGATGGATCCGGCCAAGATCGGTTTTGGCCTGGCCTTCCTGGCCGGCCTGGCCTCTTTCTTATCGCCGTGCGTGCTGTCGCTGGTGCCGGCCTACGTTGGCTATCTCAGCAGCCGCGCCGTCACCACCAGCGGGCAGATCGTGGCCAACCGCTGGGTCACCCTATCGCATGGGGCGGCTTTCGTGCTGGGCTTCAGCGTCATTTTCATTGCTCTGGGCGCCACGGCCAGCGCGGTCGGCGCGCTGCTCTACGACCTGCAGGGCTGGATCACCCGCATCGGCGGCCTGGTGGTGATCGTCTTTGGTCTGCACACCATGGGCGTCATCCAGATTCCTTTTCTGGACTATGACACTCGCCGCCAGCAGGCGCCCGATCCCAAGCTCGGCTATCTGTCCTCGGCCCTGATGGGCGTGTTCTTCTCGGCCGGCTGGGCGCCGTGTGTGGGGCCAGTGTTGGGCGCAGTGCTGACCATGGCGCTCAATACCGGCGGGGTGAACCGCGGCGTCTACCTGCTGACTGCCTATTCGCTCGGCCTAGGCATCCCGTTCCTGCTGGCCGCCGCTGGCATCGCCAACGTCAGCCAGTTTCTGCGGCGCTAC
>JAYTFQ010000136.1:0-4296 GCA_043734225.1 Anaerolineales bacterium
CATGAAAAATCGTGACTGGCCGGCAGTCCATTTCATCGACTGCCGGCCAGTCACGATTTTTCATTTTTTAAGTATTGATATCACACGTCTTCCGGCACCTCGATCACGGCCGACAGGCCGCCATCCACCACGATCGACTGGCCGGTCATGTAGGAAGACATATCCGAAGCGAGGAACAGCGCCGCCTGGGCGATCTCTTCCGGGGTGCCCATGCGCCGCAGCGGGCAGCGCTGGCCCACCGCTTGAAGCTGCTCGGGGCTGAAATTGTCCCAGGTAGCCGTGTTAATCGGGCCGGGCAGCACCGTATTAACCCGCACGGTCGGCGCGAAATCATAGGCCAGCGAGCGGGTGAGCGCCAGCAGCCCGCCCTTGGCCGCCTGGTAGGCCACGGCCCGCGCGTGCCCGCGCAGCGCCTGCACCGAGCCGGTGATGACGATGGCGCCGCCGCCGGCGGCCAGCATGCCGGGCAGGGCGTGGTGGGCAAGCATCCAGGTGGCCTTGAGGCTGACGTTCAGCGTCGAGTCCCAATCGGCCTCGGTCATCTGAATGGCGTCGCCGCGCCGGTTGATGAAGGCGTTGCTGTACAGCACATCCAGGCGGCCATAGCGCGCCAGGGCGGCCTGCACCAGCGCCGCCACCTCGTCCATGCGTCCCACATCGGCGCGCACAAATAGAGCGTCGCCGCCCTCGGCCTGGATGCCATCCACCACCGCCTGGCCGCCGGCGGCGTTGATATCGGTCACCACCACGCGCGCGCCCTGGCGGGCAAACAACTGGGCCGAGGCGCGGCCAATCCCTGAGGCCGCGCCGGTGATCAGGGCGACCTTGTCTTGCAGCAAGCCGGTCATGTATTCTCCTTGATGGGCGCGCGCGGCGCTACATGAGCACCACGAGTTGGTCGCCGTCGACTTTCACTTCCCAGGTAGGCAGGCGCCGGTTGGGGTAAGCCAGGCATTGGCCGGTGGTGACGTTGAACTCCAGCGCGTGCCACGGGCAGATGACGATCTCGCCCTCGCAGGCCCACACCGGCTTCCAGTGGGTCTCGGCGGACGAGAGCAGCGTGCCGCTGGTGGCGCCGCGGCACAGCGGGCCGTTCTGGTGAAAGCAGGCGTTGGGCAGGGCGTAGTAGCGGCCGCCCACGTTGAACACGCCGATCTCGCGCCCGCGCACCTGCACGACCATGTGCCGGCCCTCGGGCAGCTCATCCACGCGGCCGACGACGTAGGCGTCGCTCATCGCGCGGGCGCCAGCAGGCCAGGCGCCTTCAGGCTTATTTTGTGGCCGAACAGGCGCAGGGCGTTGTCGCACATCAGCTTGCGCTGCACCGCCTCCGACACCGGTATCTGCAGCACCTTGCTGGGATGGTCGAAATCGTGGTGCGGCCAATCCGAGGCGAACACCACCGAGTCCTCGCCGCCGAACAGGCTGAGCAGGGTGGCCATATCGCCCAGGTGCTCGGGCTCCTCCACCGGCTGGGTGGCAAAGAACATGCGCCGGATATATTTGCTGGGCCGGTCCTTCAGGATGGGCACTTCGCGGCGGCGCTCGGCGTACTCCTTGTCCATGCGCATCATCATCCACGGCACCCAGGCCACGCCGCCTTCGGTGAAGGCGATCTTAAGCTCGGGGAAGCGCTCGGGCACCCCCGTCTCCATCATGCTGACCAGGTTGGCCACCAGCGCCAGCGGGTGAGCCAGGATGTGGACGCCGAACAGGGTCTCGTAGCCTTCCAGGTTGAAGGGGAAGGTGGGATAGACGGCGGTGACGCTGTGCAGCATGACCGGCAGCCCGGCTTCCTGCGCGGCGGCATACAGCACATCGTAGCGATGGTGGCCGTAGAGCGGCTCGACACAGCAGGTGGGCAGGTAGACGCCGGCGATGTGCGGGTGCGCGGCATAGCGGCGGATCTCGGCGGCGGCGGCCTCCGGGCTGTGGTGCGGGGCGATCAGCACGCCCTTGAGGCCGTTGTCCTCGGTCAGCCACTCCTGCACCAGCCAGCGGTTGTAGGCCTGCGCCACCGCCACCGCGTAATCGTCCTGCCGGATGGCGGCGTGCTTGAGCAGATAATCGGGGAAAATAACGGCGATGTCGATGCCCAGGTCATCCAGGTCCTGCCGCATCTGGGCGGCGGAGGTGACGATGTTGCGCCGATTGCCGCCGCTGTTGGGGAAAGTGGGCCAGGGCGCCAGGCTCGGCGCGTAGCCGGGCACGTCCAGGTATCGCTCGGGGACGGTGGCCAGGTGCTCCAGCGTCTTGCGCCACGGCATCTCCGTATAAGGCGCCAGGGCAGCCGGCATATCATGGGCGTGCACGTCCGCGTCGATGATGGTCATGCCGGCCTTCTTGTAGGTCGGGCTTGTGAGAGTGCTGGATTGCATCGTGTCTCCCGAGCGCTGGCGCCAGTGCCCCCCAGGTTGGGCTGAAAAATCTTTATCAGAATTCTAGTCTATATTTGCAACGATGGGCGGTGGGGCATACCTGGCGGCGCTAGGGCTGTGGTCTCCTCACCCGCCATCCAATATTCCAATATTGTCCACGCTGAGCGCGAATGCAGATACTCTTGTCTGCCATCGCCGTGGCGCGCGAAGCGCCTCCCGGCCGGATCACAACACAACTTCTGACAGCAACGCGAACACACCGCTGTACAACTTGGATTGCAGTGGCACCAGGTTGACGCCAGCAGAGCCAAAAGTGTCAATGTGAAGCGACAATGAACATCCCACAGAAACCCTTACGCATGTTCCGTATCTTGTCTGCTCGATGCCTCAAACAGCTTGTTCACTTCTATTTAGAGGAACGAAATCCATGAAGCTGAAAGTATGTGTCGCTGGCGCCACCGGCTGGATTGGCAAGCCGCTGTGCAGCGCCATTGCGCGGGATGCCGGCCTAGAACGGGTGGGGGCAGTGGCGCGCTCCCGGCCGGGCCGGCGAGCGGGCCGTCATGCAATTGGACCGAGCAGGTTCCGTCGTGCGGCGGAACAATTGGTTCGCAGAAGTGGATGGGTTCAACCCCCTGCTTCTTGGCGAATTGTGTTAGCCTGCTCAACGTAACGGCTGACACTCCTCGAGGTGGTTCGTTGCGGGGTGGTCCGGGAGTGTACTACAGCCAGTTTGCGGTCCAAATCCATGCGGATGCACCAGGTAGCCAGTACAGCCCTGGCCGCGCCTAGGGCTTGGGCCGGATCACGGTGATGTCGGTCGGGTATTCAATCACGATTACGCTGTGCACCTTGGCGCCCGCATGCAGCACCGAATCGTAGTCGGTTTCAAGGCGGTAAGGCAGGCCGTCGGCGACGCCGACCCACAGCTTGTTTGTCAGGTCCGCGACCGTGTTGGTGCTCGGGTCGAGGTGTACCAGATATTGATACTCAAACGTGGGACGCTTATCCAACAACTGCGGCCCCACGAACTTCACCTGGTCCACGACGATGCTCTTCATATACCCATCCATTATCGCCGGGTCGCGGCCGGCAAACACCTGCTCGCTCGAACCCAATCCGGCGGCGATCCAGGTGGCGTCGCTAGTTTTCTTCCTCCACGTTCCGACGCCTCTAATGTAGATGAATTCGTTGTTCCCGACGATCTGGTGGAGGTAATCGGGCGCGACGTATTCCAGGGTGTTCTCGTACTTGGTGTCGCCGTCGGTACCCACCGTGTGCCGCCGGACCGATTTGGCGCTCAGCTCGGCGCGCAGTGCCCGGCCGATGATGTCGAGCGGGTCACCGCTTGGCGGGGCCGCCGTGGTCGGGGCCGCGTTTCCGGCCTGGGTAGGCGCGGCCGTCGCCGCGCCAGGGGCGGTGGTGGGCGCCTGGCCCGGCTGCGTGGTGGCCAGAGTAGCGGTCGCGGCCGGCGCCTGGGTCGGGCTGGCGGCCCCGCCAAGGTCGCACGCCAGCGCGCTCAGCGCCAGCACACTAACCGCCAGGAAAATCCCGTATTTTTGTCTTTTCATAGTTCACCTTGTCGATAGTTTGGCCGACGCCACAAGGATTGGAAGAAGCATCGCCTGAATGGTACCATTCCTTGGCGGATGTGACTGTCTTGGCCTGTGCCGGGGCGGTTGCATGAACGAATGCCGTGCGGAATTCAAGCCTGGGCTGGCGCTCGGCACTGATCGTGAAATGGTTGGTCAAGCTTGATGCGTCGCGGCTTATCGGGATCAACTCCGCGGCCCTTCGCGTCCGCCTTGATGCGTGGTACAAGTCTGCGCATTCGCGCTCAGAGGTTGTGAATTTATCGCGTCCCAACATCGAATTCGCGGGCCTTTTGTCATTTGGGCGCAAAAAATCTGCGGGAAAT
>JAYTFQ010000137.1:0-3533 GCA_043734225.1 Anaerolineales bacterium
GCCGCGGCATCCAATTCGGCCGGCATTTTATGCCAGGTTGAATAGATACAATATTTTTCTAGTTGGCTGAGTGCGCTGAACTGACGACTTGACTAACAGGCTGATCAGCGACCAAGACAAATCGATCCAGGTGCTGTATGGCGGCCAGGGCGAGGAAGAAGACGTAAGACAGATCGACTAAGAAGAGGGAATGATCGACCAGGCCGTGGGCGAGCATGTCGGTGACAAGGCCCATGAGGCCGGCGGCCAGGGCCAGCAGCGCGCGGCGGTCGGCGAGGGCGGCAGGGGTGATGTCTTTGGCTTGACTGGCCAGGCGCCGCGCCACACGAACGGCCAGCCACCAGAATCCGCCGATCATCCACAGACCGCAGATGGCGCCCAGCAGGCCGATGCGGCTGAGGAAGTCGAGAAGGATATTGTGCGGGTGCGAGAGGTTGGGGTCCTGCCAGGCATCGGGCAGGATGTAGCGGCTGCGGTAAAGCTGGAGAAAGTTGTCTGGCCCGACGCCGAACAGGGGGTGGTCGAGAAACATGCGCCAGGCGGAAATCCACAGCTCGACCCGGACGAACGAGGTGCCGCTGGTGAAATCGAGCAAGCTGGAGAAGCGCGGCACCCGCGCCAGCAGCGGAACGCTGGCCAGCGCGGCCACCAGCCCGCCGCCGACCAGCAGCCAGCCGCGCCGGCCGAGCGAGACGATCAGGATGACCGCCAGAGCGGCAGGTACGCCCAACAAGAGCGCGCCTTTGGAAAAGGTGAGCACGATGGTCAGGGCGATAATGGCGCCGGCCAGGGCATACGCCGCTCGCCGGCGACGGTCGCAGCCGATGACGACCGTGGCCAAGGCAATTGGCAAGGCGCGCCCGAGATAGAGCGCCAGGTTGTTGGGCGAGCCGTAGACGCTGCGGATGCGGGCCACGCCTTCTTCGGCGGTGATGAGGTTGGTGCCGGTGACGTATTGATACAGCCCGACCAGGGCGACGTAAACCGCGCCGATGATGAAGAAATCCATGATGCGCCACAGCGCGCGCCGGTCAAGCGGGGTGGCGCGCAGCAGCAGATAAAACAACACCGGTTCGATCATCACCAGCCGGTATTCGCGCAGGGCCACCAGTTTGAGCTCGGCACCGGCCAGGCTGAAAGTGGTTACCAGCAGGTAAGCCGCCACGGCCCAATCTAACGATGAGAAGCCGCGCCAGAATGGACGGCGGGCGGCCAGCCCGGCCAGCAGCGGCCGGATGTTTTGCAGCAGCCAGGCGATGAGGGCCAGCAGGGTGAAGACCTCCACCAGCGAAAAGCCGCGCTGCCAAAGCAGCTCGTATTGCAGATAGAGCGGCATGACCAGCGCGATGAAGGCCAGCGCCAGGTCGAGGCGCAGGTAGAACAAGACCAACAGCGCCACCAGCGACAGCACGGTGAGCAAGAGCGAAGGTGAAAAGTAGAACAGCCCGGCGGTGAGGGCGGTGACGGCCATCGGCACGGCATCACCGAAGCGGCGCGAGACGGCTATGACGTCGTTGCCCCAGGTGAGCCAGGAGGTGAGATACAACAGGCCGCCAACGGCGGCGGTGAGGCCCAACTGGCCGGCGCCGCCGAGGCGATCCCAGGCCCGGCGCGCGGCGTGGCCGGCCAAGCCCCAGCGCAACTGGCGGCCAAAATGCCATGCGCCCCAGCCGCTGAACAGAACGGCTAGGCTCAGCAACCCCAGCCAGGTGAGCAGGCCGGTCAGCGGGACGACGCGGCCCACGCTGAAACCGGCCAGCGCCCACTGGCCCCAGCCGCGGCTGGGCTGGATGACGGCGGTATGGATTTGCTCGGGGTTCAGCCCGCCGGCCACCGGCACACTGACCACCTGGGGCAGGCCGGCTTCGGGCGCGGTCAGCACGAGGTAGGCGCCGGCTGGATCACGCGGCAGCCGGTTGGCGGGCTGGCCGTCAACCGTGACGTACAGATAGCCGCGGTATTCGGCGCGGCGGACGGTCAGCGCCAGATCGCTGCCGCGAAAGGTGATGGTCAGCGAGGCGCTGTCATAGTCTTCGGGGATGTCGGCGCCGAGCGCTGAGAACTGCCAGGCACCGGTATAAACGGCGGCCGGATGCTGAGCGCCATAGTTGCCAGGCACGGCGGCGCCGGCGGCCGCGGCGGCGGCAGCAAAGCGCGCGTTCAGGGCCGCCAGCAGCACGGTGGGCTGGCCCTGGGCACCCAGCAGCGCGAAGCCCCAGTGCGGGTCCGGTGGCGGTTGTAGGGGCTGTAGGTTTTCCAGCGCCAGCACACCCGCCCACGGCCACTCCGCCTGGGCGCGGTCGAGGGCGGCCAGGGTGTTTGAGATTTGGTCCTGGGGGCTGGTCTGGCCCCAGGGCGAAACCTGGTTGTTCCAGCCAAAGTTGCCGCCCCACAAGAGCTTGTGGCTGTCGCCGTTGCGCACCATCACCGCGCGCAGCAAGGCGAAGCGCGAGAAGTTCAGGATGTTGGGATCGGCCTGGCGGTCGTCCGGGCCGGAATAAAAGCCATAGGGCTTGCCGGCGGCGGCATCAAAATAGCGAGCGGCGCCCAGGTCATAAAGCTGCTGCAAGAAGAGCAGGTCGCTGAGGTTGTCGGGGCCGGTTTCGACGGTGGGCGCCAAGGCCCCGGCAATGACCGTGGCAACCGGGTCGGCGGCGTGAATGGCGGTATAGGCGCCTTGCAGCATGGCGGCGTAGCCGGAAGGGGACGGGTCTTCACCGCCCCAGCCGAGCAGGATGTTGGGCTCGTCCCAAATTTGATAAGCGTCGATGTGCGTGCCATAGCGGCTGGCGAACTGGCCGGCGAAATCCGCGAAATCGGCTGGGGAGAGCGGCGGGCCGGTGCGGTCGTCGGCGGCGGCGCGCGCCCAGGCCGGTGAACCGGCCAGCACGGCGATCAGGGCATGGCCGTGGCCGGTGGCGGCGGCGACGATGCGGTCCCAGGGCGCCCAGTTGTAGCTGCCGCGGGCGGGCTCGATCTGATCCCAGGGAAAGGTTTGGCGCAGCCAGTGAAAGGCGCCCAGTTGGCCCAGCACCGGATCCAGGTCGGAATACTGCTCCAGGGCGACATTGAGGCCGAGGTTGGCGGCCGGGCGCCGGTCTAGTGTGGGATCGGGCAGACCGTTGGTGACGCCAAAGGTCTGGACCGCATTTTGGTGGGCCACGGCGGCCAGGCCGAGCAGGCTGGCCGCGAGGGCCAGGGCGCAGAGGGCGAAGAGAAGGCGCTTCATATGAGGATTGGGTCGGGAGCCTGGCTATTAGTTTGTCAGACAGAGAAAGGTGGCGAGCCGGCAGAGGCCCATCCCCAAAGCGGCGCTGCGTGTCGCGCGCGACCGTGACGCAAGACACAGTGCAGCGCATTCGCGCTGCTTAGTAACTGACAGTCGTGCAGGACACGGCGGGAGGCTCTTCGCGCGCCATCGAGATGGCTGGCCGAAGTCTGCGCATTCGCGCTCAGAGGTTGTGAATTTATCGCGTCCCAACATCGAATTCGCGGGCCTTTTGTCATTTGGGCGCAAAAAATCTGCGGGAAAT
>JAYTFQ010000138.1:0-17059 GCA_043734225.1 Anaerolineales bacterium
TGGCCACGACATCCATTTCCGCAAAAAAATCCTTGATTACCTTGATCACTACGCACCATACGCGCTGCTGCGCGAAACCAGGCCAAGCCGTTAGCGGCAGAAAATGAAACAACTATGAAGCCACTGATTAAAAAACTTGTCGAAGCATGGGGTCCCAGCGGATCGGAAGACCAGGTTCGCGCGCTGGTGCGGGCCGAGATTAGCGGCCTGGCGGATGCCATCACAGTCGACCCGCTGGGCAACCTGATCGCCGTAGTAAAAAGGAAGGCCAAGAACGGCAGGAAGGTCATCCTCACCGCCCACATGGATGAGATCGGGCTCGTCGTCTCGCACATCGACGAGCGTGGCTTTGCGCGCGTGCAGCCGTTCGGCGGCATCAACCCGCTGGCGTGCGTCGGCGGGCGGGTGCGCTTTGCCGACGGCCGGCTGGGGGTGCTGGGCCTGGAGGCGCGCCGCGACGACCCAAGCAAGCTGCCGGCACTCAGCGAGATGTTCATCGACGTGGGCGCCGCCAGCCGGGCCGATTGCCCGCTGCAGGTGGGTGACGCCGCCGCCCCCTGGCGCCCCATGGAAGATCTGGGCGGCCGGCTGGTGGCCAAAAGCATGGATGACCGCATCGGCGTGGCCATCCTGATCGAGACCCTGCGCGCGCTGCAGCGCACCCCGCACGAAGTGGCCTTTGTCTTTTCAGTTCAAGAAGAAGTGGGCGCGCGCGGCGCGGGCGTGGCCGCCTTTGGGCTGGATGCCGACCTGGGCCTGGCGGTGGACGTCACCCGCACCGGCGACACGCCCAATGGGGTCAAGATGGACGTCAGCCTCGGTCTGGGCCCGGCCATCAAGCTGCGCGACAGCAACCTGGTGGCCGACCCGCGCATTAAGGCCCTGCTGGCGCAGCGGGCGGCGGAGGCCAAACTGCCGGTGCAGTATGAAATCCTGGAAGGCGGCTCCACCGACGCCTCGGCCATGCAGATCGCGCGCGGCGGACTGCCGGCCGGCTGCCTGTCCATCCCCACGCGCTACATCCACACCCCATCGGAGGTCGTGGATTATGGCGACGTGCAGGCCAGCGTGCGATTGCTGTTGGAGCTGCTGCGGAAACCAATTGAGCTCTAGCGCGGCGCGGAATCGGGCGGCGGGTTGTGTGGTAGAATCCCGGGCCTAAGCAGATTTTCCGCGCCCCCGTCTGGGGGCGTTTTTGTGAAATGCGAGCTGGCGGCGATGCGCCGGACGGCCGCCGCCAGGTCGGGCACCACCAGAACGTGGCCCAGCCCAGCCGGGCTCAATTCGGCCGTTTGCGTCACACCGCGCCCGGTGCCCACCAGGATGGCCTGCGCGCCGGCCGCGTGGCCGGCCAAAATGTCCGACACGGCATCACCGACCATGACCGAGGCGGGCAGATCAATGTCCAGGTCGGCCGCGGCCGAGAGCAGCATGCCGGGTTTGGGCTTGCGGCAGTCACAGCCGGCGTCCGGCCGGTGCGGGCAAAAATACCAGCCGTCGATGCGCCCGCCGGCCGCCACAATCGCCGCGTGCACATTGGCGTTGATGGCGTGCAGGCCGGCCTCGGTCAGCAGGCCGCGGCCCACCGCCGACTGATTGGTGACCACGACAATGCGCGCATCCAGCCGGGCTGCCTGCGCCAGGGCCGCCAGCGCGCCCGGCAGAATTTGCACCTCAGGGATGGATTTGACGTAGTCGGCCCGATTTTCGACGATCACGCCGTCGCGGTCTAGGAAGATCGCGGGTTTGCGCGTGGCGGGGAAAAGCATGCGGGATTATAACATGCAGACAGAAAGGCCCGGCGCGCTGGCGCGCCACTAACCACACCATGCGTGTCCTGGTCACCGGCGGAGCGGGTTTTATCGGCTCACATACAGTGGATCTGCTGCTGGCTGGCGGGCACAGCGTGCGCATCCTGGACGCCTTGCTGCCGCCGGTGCACCGCGACGGCCAGCCGCCGGCCTACCTGCCGGCCGAGGCCGAGTTCATGCGCGGCGACGTGCGCGACCGCGCCGTTTGGGAACGCGCCCTGGCCGGCATGCAGGCCGTGTTCCACTTTGCCGCCTATCAGGACTACCTGCCAGACTTCTCCACCTTCTTTCACGTCAACGCCGTGGGCACGGCCCTGCTGTATGAGATCGCCGTCGCCCAGCACCTGCCCCTGGAGAAAATCGTGGTGGCCTCCTCGCAGGCCATTTACGGCGAGGGGCGCTATCGCTGCCCGAACCACGGCGTGCAGTATGCCGGCCCGCGCTCGGAGGCACAGCTCAAAGCCCAGGATTGGAACCCGCGCTGCCCGCAGTGCGGCGAGCCCTTGCAGCCTCAGGTCACCCCGGAAGATGCCATGCTCAGCCCGCACAATTCGTATGCCATGAGCAAATATGCCGAGGAAACGCTGGCCATCAACCTCGGCCGGCGCTATGGGCTGCCGACCACCGGCATGCGCTACAGCATCACCCAGGGCGCGCGCCAATCGTTCCGCAACGCCTATTCCGGCGCCATGCGCATCTTCGCCATGCAGGCTCTGGCCGGCCAACCCTTATCGGTGTACGAAGACGGCCAACAACTGCGCGATTTCGTCTACGTCGGCGACGTGGCCCGCGCCAACCTGCTGGTGTTTGAAGACGCCCGCGCCAACTACCAGGTTTACAATGTCGGCAGCGGCCAGGCCGGCACCGTGCTGCAGTTGGCCGAGTGCGTGGCCCAGCGCGCCGGCACCGGCAGCCAGCCGCGCGCCACCGGCGAATATCGCTTTGGCGATACCCGCCACATCATTTCCGACATCAGCCGGCTGCGCGCGCTCGGCTGGGAGCCGGCCGGCAGCATTGCCAGCAACACCGACGAATATCTGGCCTGGGCCCACAGCCAGCCCGACTTCCGCAACTACGCCGATGAGGCGCGCGCCCATATGCGCCAAGTGGGCACGGTGCGCAGCCGCTAGGCCTGCCATGCTGATTGCCCGCGCGCCCGTGCGCATCTCGTTTGCCGGCGGCGGCACCGATCTGCCAGCCTTCTTCAACCGCCACGGCGGCGCCGTGGTCAGCGCCACCATCGACAAATACGTTTACGTCATCCTCACCGTCCACGGCGGGCCGGAGCTGCAAATCCTGTCCTCGGACTACCGCACCTTCTATCGCCATACCCCTGGCCAGGCCCTGTTTTGGGAGGGCGACCTCAATTTGCCCAAGGCCATCCTGCACGAGTTTGGCATCCACAATGGGGTCTCGATGTTCCTGGCCTCGGAGATACCGCCCGGCACCGGCCTGGGCTCCAGCTCCACCCTCACCGTGGCGGCGGTCAAAGCCGTCAGCGCGGCGCGCGGCCAAACCCTGACCAGCGACGAAGTCGCCCGCCTGGCCACGCGCGTGGAATTAGAAAAGATGGGCATGCCCATCGGCTACCAGGACCAGTACGCCGCGGCCTTTGGCGGGCTCAACTTCATGGAGTTCCAATCCGATGGCGCGCGGGTTACCCCGCTGCGCACCCCGCCCGGCACCCTGGAGAACCTGCAGCGCGGCCTGCTGCTGTTCTTCACCGGCACGGCCCGCGAATCATCCAAGATCCTCTCACAGCAGCGCGACTCCACCGAGCGCAGCCAGGCCGACGTGCTCCAGGCGCTGCTGGCCGTGCGCGATATGGCGCACACCATGCGCGACACGCTCCAGCGCGGCGACCTGAACGGTTTTGGCGAATGCCTGCACGCCGGCTGGGAGCAAAAGAAACACTTCGCCACCGGCGTTTCTAACCCGCAGATCGACAGCGCCTATACCGTCGCGCGCGCCAATGGCGCGCTGGGCGGCAAAATTGCCGGGGCCGGCGGCGGCGGCTTTATGATGATCTACTGCCCAGACGGCACCCAACTGGCGGTGACCAGCGCGCTGGAGGCGCAGGGCCTGCGCCGCATGGATTTCCGCTTTGAAGAAGGCGGCGCGCGCGTGCTGCTGAACGCCGGGCTGCGCCTGCCGCCCACCACCGCCCGTGGCGAAGAGGCCGGACAGTGAGCCGGCGCGGCCGGCTGCTGCTGCTGCTGACCCTGCTGGTCTCCGATGCCGTGGCCATTGTCGTGGCCGCTTGGGCAGCCGGGCTGGCGGCTGGCGAGCCCTTGCTCGTCATCCCTGGCAACCGCCTGGCGCTGGTGCTGGGCCTTGGCGCGTGGCTGGCGGCCTTCTCGGCGCTGCGCCTATATGATCTTGAAACCGTGCTGGAAGACTCACAAGAATACGCCACAGTGGCCACCGGCTGCAGTTACGGCATCCTGCTGCTGATCGTCCTGGTGGCGCTGGCTGGCCAGAGCGGGCTGTCGCTGCGCTGGCTGTTCCTGTGCTGGCTGGCCAGTATCCTGGCCGTCTGCCTCGACCGCTTCCTGCTGCGCCGGCTGGTGCGCGCCATGCGCCGCGCCGGCCACCTGATGGCGCGAGCGCTGATCGTCGGCGCCGATGAGCAAGGCCGCGCCATCGCCCGCCAATTACGCTCCGAGGCCGATTCCGGCCTGCGCGTGCTGGGTTTCGTGGACGACTTCCTGCCGCGCGGCACGCTGGTCAGCGATGGCCTGACCGTGCTGGGCCATCCGAACGTGCTCCCGGCCCTGGTGGCCGAGCATCATGTCGCCGAGATTGTGGTGGTGCCGGGGGCCATGGCCTGGGAGTCGTTCCAGCAAATCCTGGAACAGATGAGCACTCCCGAGCAGAACGGGCTGCGCATCCGCCTGTCGCCCGGCTATTACGACCTGCTGGCCACCACCCCGCGCGTCGCGCACCGCAATTTCGTGCCCCTGTTTGTGGTAGACTCGGCCCGTCTGACCAGTTTCGATGCGCTGCTCAAGTCGTTGTTGGACTTTGGGCTGGGTGGCCTGGTGCTGGCGCTGACGCTCCCGCTGGACCTGGTGATCCTGCTCAGCCGCCTGGGCAGCCGGCCGCTGTTCGTCAGCGAAGAATACCAGGGCATCGGCGGCCGGCCGTTTCGGGCGCGGCTGTTTGCCAGCCGGCCCGGCGATTGGCTGGCCGAGACCGGGCTAGACCGTCTGCCGCTGCTGTGGGCCGTGCTGCTGGGCCACATGAGCCTGGTCGGCCCGCGGCCGATCACCCCGGCCGCGCGGGTGCGTTACCGGCGCTGGATACCATCGCTGGCCTCCGTCAAGCCAGGCGTCACCGGCCCGTGGTCGGTGGTGCCCGTGGCGGCGCTGGAAGAAGAAATGCGCGCCGCCATGTATTACATCCGCAACTGGACCATCTGGCTTGACCTGCAAGTGCTGGCCCAAACCGTGCTGGTCATCCTGCGGCGGCGGTGGGGAAAGCTGGAATAAAATGCCGGCCGAATAGGATGCGATGGCCCGGCGAACGTCGGGCCACCGCATCCTATTCGGCCAAAACATCCTTGATAACTTTGGTTGCCTTGCATGCCGGCGCTGCAACTCGGCGCGGCTGACCGGTGGCTTACGGATTAACATTTTACAATTAGCGTTTTGGACAAAAGACAATGGACCTGGTCAGCCAATACCTCACTGAGCTCGAAGACGTCATCCACCACCTGTCGCGGCCGGATATCCAGGCCGTGGCCGAGGTCTTGTTCACGGCCTGGCGCGAGCGGCGGCAGGTGTTTATTCTGGGCAATGGCGGCTCGGCGGCCACGGCCTCGCACATGATGAATGACCTAAACAAGTACACCAACGTCCCCGGGCGGCCGCGCTTTCGCGCCATCGCCCTGACCGACAACGTGCCCCTGTTCACCGCCGTTGGCAACGACCAGAGTTATGCCGAGGTTTTTGTCGAGCCACTGCAGAACCTGCTCCAGGCCGGCGACGTGGTCATTGCCATTTCGGCCTCCGGCAATTCCCCGAATGTGGTGCGTGCCATGGAATACGCGCAAGCCCAGGGCGCCACCGTCATTGGTTTTTGCGGCCGGCCGGGCGGCCGGCTGGCGCAGAGCGCCAATCTGAAAGTGATCGTCCCCAGTGACCGCATCGGCCAGCAAGAGGACGGCCACCTGATCCTCAATCACGTCCTGGCGTTCGCGCTGCGGGCGCGCATCGAGCAAGAACCAGCCGCATGAGCCCGGCGGCACCGCGGGCGGGGGTGGGCCCGGGCGTGCCCAAGCCGGCGCTAAGTGTCATCATACCGGCCTACAACGAAGCCCGGCGCTTGCCGCCGCATCTAGGCGGGGTGCTGGCCTATCTGCGCGCGCACTACCCGGCCTTCGAGCTGATCGTGGTGGATGACGGCAGCCTGGACGATACCGCGGCCGCCGTCCAGGCCGCGCTGGCTGGCGAGCCGCGCGCCCAACTGCTGGCCTACCGCCCCAACCGCGGCAAAGGCCACGCCATCCGCACCGGAGTGCTGGCCTCGCGCGGCGCGGCGGTGGTGTTTCTAGACGCGGATATGTCCACGCCCATCCAGGAGATCCCCGAGGCGCTCAAGCGGCTGGAGCAGGCCGACATCGTCATCGGCTCGCGCGATCTGCCGTCATCCGACATCCGCGCGCAGCCGCCGCTGTACCGGCGGTTGGCGTCGGAGCTGTTCAAATGGGTGCGCTGCCTGATGGTGGGCCTGTGGTCCATTTCCGACACCCAGTGCGGTTTCAAGGCCTATCGCGGCCCAGTGGCACGGCAGTTGTTCGCGCTGGCCCGTGTCGATCGCTTCATGTTCGACGTTGAGATCTTGTATCTGGCCGAGCGGGCTGGGCTGCGCATCCAGGAAATACCGGTGCGGTGGACCGACGCCGCCGGCAGCACGGTGCGCTTCTGGGAGGGCCTGGTCAACATGGTCCGCGACCTATGGCGCATCCGCCGGCTGCACCGGCAGCGGCCGATCATCGCCCACTAGCAGGAGAAGTCCCGATGCACATGCTCATCACCGGCGGAGCCGGCTTTATCGGCAGTCATCTGGCCGAGGCGTTGTTGGCGCAGGGTCACACGGTCACGGCCGTGGACGATCTGTCCACCGGCCGCCTGGTCAATCTCGACGCGCTGGCCGATCATCCGCGCTTTCAGTTCGTCTACGAAACCATCACCAACGAAACCGTCATGGATCGCCTGGCCAGCACCAGCGAGGTGATCTTCCACCTGGCGGCGGCCGTTGGCGTGGAGTTGATCGTTAAAGACCCCGTGCGCACCCTGGAGACGAATATCCAGGGCACCGAAGTGGTGCTGCGCTTGGCGCGCCGCTACCGGCGCAAGGTGCTGCTGGCATCCACCTCGGAAGTGTACGGCAAGAGCGCCGACCTACCCTTTCGCGAGGATGCCGACCGGGTGATGGGCCCAACCGTCAAAAGCCGCTGGAGCTACGCCGAGTCCAAGGCCATCGACGAGTTCCTGGGGCTGGCCTACCACAAGCAATTTGGCCTTCCGGTGGTCATCTGCCGTTTCTTCAACACCGTCGGCCCGCGCCAAACTGGCACGTACGGCATGGTGATCCCGCGGCTGGTGCAGCAGGCGCTGGCCAACCGGCCGCTGACGGTTTATGGCGACGGCCAGCAAACGCGTTGTTTTTGCAATGTGAACGATACGGTGCGGGCCATGATCGCGCTGGCCGCCTCGCCCAAATCGATCGGCGAAATCTACAACGTCGGCAGCCAGGAAGAGATCACCATTCTGGCGCTGGCGGAGCGCATTCGCGCGCGCACGGGCAGCACCTCGGCGCTGGTGCGCGTGCCGTACGACCAGGCCTATGAAAAAGGCTTTGAGGACATGCAGCGGCGCGTGCCGAGCATCGACAAGATCCGCGCCGCCATCGAATGGGAGCCGACCTTTTCGCTCGACCAGACCCTGGACGCGGTGATTGCCTACTTCCGTCAGACCGCGCCCGAGATCGCGCCTTAACGCTCCCGACGGAGCCGGGACCAGACCGATTGGACGGCCCACACGATGGCCGCGGCGGCCAGCAAAGTTTGGAAGGGCACCGCCGGCGTTCGGAAGCGCGTCGCCACAAAATAGACGACGCTTTGGCCCAGAGCCGCCAGGATTGGCCCATACAGCACCAGCATCGGGCGCCAATCGCGCGCTGTCAGCGCCAATCCCAGCAGCCACAGCGGCAGCAGTATCGCGTTGGACAACAGATAAGCCATCGTGCCTAGCCCCGCCCCCGGCTGCCCCTCGTACGTGGCGCCGATGCTTGGGCGCTGCCACAAGAAATACAACAGCTTGAGGCCTAACAAGCGCGCCACCTGTATGGGGTGTTCGCGCACAAACGCCAAGCCCTGCTCGTAAAAGAACCGGTCGCGCTCCGGCTCGGTCATATGGGCCGACTTGCGCAGCAGGTCTGGCGCCACCAACGGCGGCCAGACAAACTCGCCCGTGGCAGCCGCATTGTTGCCGATCCAGAAGTTGACGCCGCCGTTCGTGGAAATGGCGACAAACGTGTGCTGCACCACAAAGTTGCGGATCGTCCACGGACTGATCACCGCCGCCGCCGCAATCCCGGTGACCAGCGCTGGACCCGCCACGGATCGCAGCAGCGAAGCGCCTGGCAGCCGGTTCGCCCAGAGTACCACTACCAGCCATGGCAGCAGCACCAGGACCGGCACCCGGATGAGCGCCGTCAGGCCCAGCACGCCGCCGGCTGCCAGCCAGCGCCACCTGGGCGCGCCCGGCATCAGGCGCGCCGGCAAGGTCAGCCGGACAAAAACGAGCACCAGGAAAACTTCAAATGAGACTGGGTCAATCTCAACCACGCTGCCCACCAAAGGCGGCAACCCGGCAGCCATGAACCCAGCCAGCAGCGTGATGGCCGGCCGGCCAAACAACCGCTGAGCCAGGTCACACATCAGCCACACACTGGCGGTGGATAGCGCGGCCTGGACCAGGCGGATGGCGAGCCAGGCCTGGGCGCCAAACAACTTGTCCATCGCAGCCAGAAAACCGGGATAGAGCGGCGGGATAAAGGAGGTGACGGTTAAGGTCGACGACCCGTAGACGCTATTGACGTCGATGCCAAAAAAACCGCGCTCGACAATAATCCGAGCGATGTACTCCCACTCTTGTTCAAAGGGCGGCCGGAAATTGCCCAGGTACGCGATAGCGGCCAGGCGCGCCAGCAGGGCGAGCCCGACGACAGCCAGGAGCCCGAGGCGCCACTCATTGGCCCGCCACCGGTCCAGCGGCCTGGCAGGCGCTGCGTCCATGTCAGGCCGTCCGCTCCACGCAGCGCGGCTCGATTCCAGCCGACCGGTCGGGCAGGATCAAACTTTGGGCCAACGGTCAGTAAGCTCCATCGCCTGAGAGCACCGCGGGAACCGAGCGCAGCAAAATACTCACATCACGCCCCAGGCTGTAGTGGTTGATATAGTCGAGTTCCAGCCGCACGCGCTCGTCGAGCGACAGGCTGCCCCGGCCGTTGACCTGCATCGGGCCGCTCAGCCCCGGCTTGACGGCCAAACGCTGGCGATGCCAGTCGCTGTATTGCGCCACGATGCGCGGCTCTTCTGGCCGCGGTCCCACCAGGCTCATGTCTCCGCGCAGTACGTTCCACAGCTGCGGCAATTCGTCCAGGCTCCAGCGCCGCATAAAACGCCCCAGGCGCGTGACGCGCGGGTCGTTGGGGATTTTGTAGGCCGGGCCCGCCAGCACGCTCTGGGGCAGCACATCCGGCAGGCGCTCTTCCGCATCAATGACCATCGAGCGCAGTTTATAGATTTGAAATGGCCGTCCATGCTGGCCAATGCGCGTCTGTCGAAAAATCACCGGCCCGGGTGTCTGCAGCTTAATCAGCAGACTGAGAATTGCCATCACCGGCAAGGCCAGCACCAGGCCGATGGCCGCCACGACAATATCGGTCGAGCGTTTGACGATCTGGTCCGAGCTTGACAGCACGACGGTGCGGATCGGCTTGCGCCACAAGCTGGCCAACAATCCCACGCCCAGGCCAGCGGCCTGGGCCAACGCTCGGCCAACTAGCACCGGCAATGCCGGCGCCAGCACTGGCCAATCGGTGCGGGCCACCCAGGTCAGATAGGGCAGCGCGGTCAGCAGGAAAGCAATGCCCAGCCCGGCCGCGATCCACCATGCCGTGGGCCACACCACGCCAACCAGCAGGCTGATCAAGATCGGGGCCACCAACAAGATTTGCAGCCGTTGGCCGAGCGGCGTGTGCGAGTCACCCAGCGCCTTTTCCGGGTGCCAGCGCAGGAGCTGCGTCTTCCAATAGGCAATCGTGAATTTCCGCTTCAGATAGCGCCGGAAACTGCTCAGGTGGCGATGATAGACAGCGGCAGCTGGGACAAACTTGAGCTTGTAACCTTTCTGGGCCAGACGGAAGGAAAACTCTTGATCTTCATCGCCCATCATAGCGGTTTCGAAACCGCCATTCTCCAAGAACACCTTGCGCCGATAGCCGGCCGAGTAGGCGTCAACAAAATCAATCCACTCGTGCGCCGCCATGCGCCGGTATTTGTCGCTGTACTCGAGTTGGACGAAGCGCGCGATCAGACCTTTCTGGCGCGTCAGGTAAGTGCCTTTGACGCCGGCAACTTGCGGGTCTGAAAAAGCGGCCAGCAGATAGGCCGCCCAGCCCTCGGTCGGCACACAGTCCGCATCGGTAAACAGGATCGGATCGCCCGAGCTAACCTTGACCCCCAGGTTGCGGGCAGCGCCCGGGCCGCTGGAAGGCGCCACGCCTGCCGGCCGCCAGATCAGCCATTCCGGCTCAACCAGCGCTGAAGACTTTTCCGTTTGCACGGTGCGCACACCGGCTTGCCGGGCCACCTCGGCCGTGGCATCTGGGCTGCAATCGTCGACGACGATAATTTCAAGTTCAATTCCATGGGGCAGGCGCTGGCGCTTCAGTGCCTGTAAACATTCTCCCAGCGTGTCGGCGGCGGCATAAGCCGGGATGACGACCGACACACAGGAAGATGGATTGGGCATCGTGGACATCACGGGAGCGGTAAGAGGCACTCGCGGCCCTGGCTTCTATGGCTCTGGGAGTGCTTCTCTACGCGCAGACCGATAGGCCAGGGTCCGCAGTTCTGCCCAATGCCAGCCGTTAAACCCCAGCGCCAATAACAACGGCAAGACCGTGACGATGGCGTGCAGTACCAGGGCATAAGCCAAAGCAGTGCTCGGCAGAACTCCAAAGATCGTCAGGCCAAACATAATGGCCCAATGCTCCGGACCGATGTTGGCCGGAGTGAGATTCGCCGCCACACCCAGCAGGCCCAACACCAGCACCGACAGGGCCAGACGTCCCGATAAAGGCAGGTCAAACGCCAGGAGCAAGACGAGGTTAGTGAGCAACATCACGCCCCAAATCACCAGGCTCATCAGCAGGCCGCGCCACAATTGGCTGTGGTGGGTGAGGCCCTTCAATCCATCGGCCATGGCCAGGGTACGCGGCGCCAGCCAGCGGCCGGCCGGCCTGTCCCACCGATCTAGCCGGGTTTGCACCCAGTGCAGTGTCGACTGCCCAAACCACGCAAACATGATCACCGCCAGCGCGCTGATAGCCCCGGTGATCAGAAATTGAGTCACGTTAATTTCGCTCGGCGGCCGGAGCAGCAGCAGCAACCACCATCCACCGGCCAGCCCCAGAAACGCCAGGTCCAACAGCTTTTCAGCCACAACCGAAGTCGCGATACCCATGCCCGAAATTCGAGCGTCTTGACGTAATGAGATGACGCGCGCTACCTCACCGAAACGACCCAAGCCAATAATGTTGACGGCCTGCCCCAACAGCAATGCGCGCGTCAGCGCCAGCCAACTGACATGCGGCGCCAGGTCTGCCAGCAGCCAACGCCAACGCACAAGCTTGAGCGTCAAGCTCAACATAAACAAGAGCATTGTCGCGACGACCCAGATGAGGTGGATCTGACGAAAACTGTCGATCAACGCGCCCCAATCAAGATGCCAGACCGCCCAAATGGTCAGAATCAACCCGAGACCCAGGCGCAACACAATGCTGGGCCACGAGCGCTTCCTGCCGTTTGTCACAGATGGGGGCACGGGCGTAGACACGCTCTCCGATTTAGGGGTATTTGCCGGATATTCTGATGCCGGCGCCGGCGAAGCGCATTTCGGTATTATACACGACCCCCTGCGGCCAAATCCGGGCGCACAGCCTGCCCTAACTCAGTAGCAAGCCACTGAGCCGCCTGCCGTTTGAGAGTAATTAGCCCAGGCCCTGCCGGCCGGCATTCAGGCGGCCACAGGCTCCCGAAGCGCGGCGCGCAGCGCACCGACCACCTGTTCGATCTGTTCGGCGGTAATTTCGGGGAACATGGGCAAGGACAGGATGCTGGGGCCCAGGCGGGCGGTGATCGGGAAATCATCCGGCGCGTGACCAAGGTGGGCGTAGACCGGCTGCTGGTGCAGCGGGATGGGGTAGTGAATGCCCGTGGCGATGCCCTGCGCCTGGAGCGCTGCCTGCACCCGGTCGCGCTCGGGCACCTGGATCACATACAGATGAAAAACCGACTCTACCTCGGGCGAAATATAGGGCGTCACCACACCAGGCAGATCGGCCAGCAAACGGTCATAGGCCGCGGCGGCCTGGCGGCGGCACGCGTTCCAATCGTCCAAGTGCGGCAGCTTCACCCCCAGCACGGCGGCCTGCAGGTTGTCCAGCCGATGGCACCATCCTTCAACCACATGCACATACTTGTTTTGCTGCCCATGGTTGCGCAGCAGCGCCACGCGCTGGGCCAGCACGGCATCGTTGGTCACCACCGCCCCGCCATCGCCGTAGGCGCCCAGGTTCTTGCCTGGATAGAAGCTGAAGCAGGCCAGATCGCCAAACGTGCCCACCGGCTGACCGTGGTAGCGGGCGCCGTGGGCCTGGGCGCAGTCTTCGATGACCTTCAGGCCGTGGCGGCGGGCAATGGCCATGATCGGGTCCATATCCGCCGGCTGGCCGTACAGATGCACCGGCAGCAGCGCGCGCGTGCGCGGGGTGATGGCGGCCTCTATCCGGGCCGGGTTCATATTGTAGGTGCGCGGATCCACGTCCACCCAACGAAAAGTGGCGCCGGCGTGGCTGATGGCCTCGGTGGTAGCGATAAAGGTATTGGGCACGGTAATGATTTCGTCGCCCGGCGCCAGCGCCAGGGCGCGCACCGCCAGCTCCAGCGCGTCGGTGCCGGTGGCCACGCCCAGGCAATGGCGCGCGCCCACATAGCGCGCAAAGGCCTGCTCAAAGGCCTCATGCTCCGCGCCCATGATAAAAGCGCCGCGCTCGAGCACGGCCTGCAGGGCCGGCTCTAACTCGGGGCGCAGGGCCTGATATTGGCTGGCTAAATCGACAAAGGGAACGCTCATGAGACCTCGGGACGATCGGGCGATTGGCGCAGCCGGCGGGCGGGCACCCCGGCCACGATGGCGCCGGGCGGCACATCGCGCGTGACGACGGCGCCGGCGCCCACGATGGCGCCCGCGCCCACCGTGACGCCGCACAGGATGGTGGCGTTGCTGCCAATTGAAGCACCCTGGCGGACCAGGGTGGGCGCCACGGCCCAATCCGCTTCGGTCTGCGGCGCGCCGGCCGGGCCGGTGGCGCGCGGGTATTTGTCGTTGGTGAACATCACCCCATGACCAATGAAGCAGTCGTCTTCGATGGTCACGCCTTCACAGATAAAGGTGTGGCTGGAGACCTTGACGCGGCGGCCGATGCGCACGCCCTTCTGAATCTCGACGAACGTGCCGATACGGCTCTCGTCGCCGATTTCGCAGCCGTACAGGTTGACGAAGGCATATAGCTTAACGTCGCGGCCGAGCCGGACGTCGGCCGAGACGCGCACATTTTGGGCCGGTAAGTCGTCGGGGGGTAGCGTCGCAGACATCGGTTCAGTTTGGCTACGCGCCGAAACGGCCGCAGCCGCCATTTGGCGAGTGAGGTATGTTGAATGGCACACCGCCATTATAACTGCCTGCCGCCAGAGGTTGTGCCTAGCGTCGCGGCGGCCACCGTGGCCGGCTTCGGCGGCGCGGGCAGCCTGTGCGCGTGAGCCACTTGATACACACAGATGCTCAAAGCCAGGGCGAACCAGAAAAAAATGCCCAGCTTGGCGCCAAAGTCGATCACATCGAAGAGGCCATAAACGAAAAAGGCGGCCAGCCCGGCGCCTAACCCAAGCGCCAGTCCACGCAGCCAGGGATCTGCCGTGGCACGAAAGGCGGCCGTGAGGGCCCCGGCTGCCCCGAACCATAGTCCCAAGTACGCCACCAGGCCGGGCAAGCCGAAGTTGAGCGCCGCCTGCAGCAAATGGTTGTGCGCATGGGTCACATCAAAGCCAGCCGGCAGCGGCACGGTGGGATAGAGTTCAGGCAAGGCTTTCCGAAACGCGTTCAGCCCCATGCCAGTAATTGGAAAACTGCGTACCGCCAACAGCCCATAGTACCAAAGCGCCTGGCGTTGAATGGCCTTGGCGTCGATGTCGGACCCGGCGACCCGAGCCAACAGGCTGACCACCTCTCTTGGCCCGCCCACCGCCAACAGCGCCACGATCGTCAGCACCCCGGCCCCTAGCAGCAGCCAGCGCGCGCGCCGACCGCTGACCGCCATAATCAGCGCCAGCCCAACGAAAAACCCCAACCAGGCACTGCGCGATTGAGTGAGCAGGAGCAAACCGCCGGAAAGCGCCAGCAGCACCACCTGGGCGGCCAACCACAGCCGCGGCCGGACCGCCAGCGCATCATCGGCCGGCACCTGCGGCCAGCGCTGCCAGGCCGTCGCGAGCAACCCCACCTGCACAGGCAGAATGAGGATCAGCGCGCCCGCCACCTCATTGGCGGACAAGCCGGTCTCAGCGCCCGGCAGACCACGGATGATGACCGGCAGCCGCTGGCTGATAGCTGTCAGGATCGGCACTTTATCCAGCCAGTCAATGCCGACCACCCCCAGCACTGCCAGGCCGCCCGCGCTGAGAACAAACAGTGCCACCACCCGCCACAGCCTGTCTGGCCGGCCGGCCGTCAGGCGGACTATAGCAAAATACGCGCCCAGGCCGAGCAGCACCCCGGCCACTTTGGGGACGCTGTAAACCAGATCAAACGTAGTCCACAGGCTGATGAGCAGCATCAAACTGAACAACAGCAAGGCGGCATTCAGCGGGGTGCGCGGCAGCAGCGGGCTGCCCGCCAGCCAGGCGGCCAGCCACAAAACCGGCAGCACCAGCAGCAAGGGCGTGCGCGCTGGCGCGGGAAACAAGTAGAACGGCGCGGCCACCAGCAAGATCAGCCACTGCCACCGGTCCAGAAAACCCGCCGCGCGGCGGAGCTTGGGCAACAGGTCAGCGCGCATCAAGGCGCTCGCATAGGGCTTCGCGCGGATCGTTGACCCGGCCCTGGTTGCAGGTGGTGCTGAGGCGCCGCGCCTGTCGTAACATGCCGGCCGAATTGGATAACGCGGCGCCAGGCCGGCCAGTTACGATAAAGGGGGTTAACGCCCAACGCTGGCTCAGCCCGGCAAGTTTTGCCGCTCGCGCAGGAACAGGGTGTAATCGCGGATGTAATCTTCGGGTTGATAGGTATCGGAGGCCAGCACAAGCAAGACGGAGTCGGCCGAATGTTTATGTTCGACTGACCAGACCATCGGCGGAATGTAAATGCCCAGATTGGGGCGATGCAGCCGCGTTTCCGCGCGGCGCCGCCCATCATCGAAAATGACGGAACAACTCCCGGTGACACACACCAGGAACTGATGGCACTGACGATGAGCATGCTCGCCACGCACCTCGTGGCTGGGCACGTTGTACGTCAAAAAATACCGGCGCGGCAAGAACGGCAACAAGCCCGGGAACTCCGCAAAGCTGAGGCTACCTCGGAAGTCGACGAAGTGCGGCAGCTCAATGAGCTTGACCCCGCTGACCCCCTCCACGTCAGAAGCCTCAGCTTTTTCAGAAGCATTGCCCGGACCAATTTTTTCGGTTGTCACATGGCCGCCAATCTACTACAGCCCAGTCGTTTCACGGCCGCCGCCATTGGAAAGCGAGCGCTGGGCGGCTTCGAGCACGCGCACCACCTTGACCCCCATGCGCGCGTCGCTGTGCGGCGGCCGGCCGGTGCGAATGGCTTCCGCGAACGCCCGGCACTCGGCCTGCAGCGGCTCGACCCAGGTGTAGGGCACAACCGTCTCGGGCCCGTGGCGATAGGACATGTGGAACTCTTCCAGCGTGTCGGAATAGGGCGGCACAGTAACGCCTTTGTCGAACAGGATGACCTTGTCGTCGGCGATGTCGTCATAGACCAGCATCTTCTGGCTGCCCACAACGGTGATCAGGCGGGTCTTCACCGGGTCGAGCCACGACAGCCGCAGCGTGGCAATGACGCCGGACGGAAAATACAGCGCCAGCGAGACCATGTCGTGGATGCCGCGCTCTTTTTGCACGTAGGATTCGCCGCTGGCGCTGGCCCACTCCGGGTCCACACCCAACACGTGCAGCAGGATCGAAATATCGTGCGGCCCCAGGTCCCACATCACGTTGATATCGGGCTGGAACAGACCCAGGTTCACGCGCGTGCCGCTGACGTAATACACCTGGCCCAGCTCGTTGCGCTGGATCAGCTCGCGCACCACGTTCACCGCCGGGTTATACTGGAAGGTATGGCCGACCATGGCCACCAACCCCAGGCGCTCGGCGGTTTCGGCAATGTCCACCGCGTCAGCTACGTTGGCGGCGATCGGCTTCTCAATCAGAACGTGCTTGCCGGCCCGCAGGGCCTGCATGGCCAGCGCATGGTGGGTGGAAACTGGCGTGGCAATCACCACCGCATCGACATCCGAGGCCAGGATATTGGCATAGTTTTCGGTGGTGCGCGTGCCGGGATAGAGCGCGCGCATGTGCTCCAGCCGGTCGGGCCGGAAGTCGGCCACCCAGGCCAGCTCGGTTTCAGACAGGTCGTGCAGGTTTCGAGCCAGCTTGGGCCCCCAATAACCGCAACCGACCACACCCACTTTTAACGCGCGAATGTGCACCTCCACTGGCGCCGCACTCAACCCGCGCCATGGCCGCCGACGACGGCCAGGGGCGTTTGAATGAGCAACTGCAAATCGAGCCAGAAGGACTGGTGCTCGATATAGTCGAGATCCATGCGGACCATCTCGTCGAAGCTGACCCGGTTGCGCCCGCGCACCTGCCA
>JAYTFQ010000139.1:0-3533 GCA_043734225.1 Anaerolineales bacterium
CACGCCTTTCCCCCCGCCCTTTGACATCCCCGCGCTTATCACTACACTTCCCCGCCTGCGTTCACCCGCTGCGCGCCACTCGCCGCCAGCCGCCCCTCACCAGTTGAACGCTCCGCACTCTTAGAAAGAGAGAATGTCAATGCGAACACCCCTGCGAAATCTGCGCGCCATCGCGCTGGCCGTGCTGCTGGGCCTGGGCCTGGTTGGGCTGCTGTTCCTGCCGGTGCTGGCGCAGAACGGCGCGCCCGGCCGCCCAACCGGACCGAAGGGCCCCACGCCCACCCCCACCGATGAACCCGCCGGCGGCCCGGCCCCGTCCGTGCCCGCCGGCGGGGCCTTTGTCGATCTGACCCGATCCACCTACACCGCCCGCGGCGCGCACGCCGGCGAAACCATCACCTACACCCTGGTGGCCGCCAACACCGGCTTCGCCGATGCCCTGGCGGCCGAGGTGCAGGCCATCATCCCCGCCAACGCCAGCTACGTGGCCGCCTCCGCCCACGCGCAGGGCAACGGCGCCGTCAGCGTCAGCGGCAAAACCCTCAGTTGGACCGGCATCATCAGCGCCCAAACCGCCGTCACACTCACCTACCGCGCCACGCTGCCGGGCGCCAGCGGCGTGGTGGTCAGCAGCACCGCCACCGTCTACGATCCCGACGCCGCGGCGGCGGTGCCGCTCGCCAACCAGCTCACCACCCAGGCGCCCACCGGCGGCCCCGATCCGTTCGGCTACACCTACAAAGACAGCTTCGCCCCCAACAACCCGGTCGCCTATAGCTGGGTGCCCCCCACCGCCAAGCTCAATTTCAACAACATTCAGCCGGACAACGCGGTCACCGGCCCGGTGGATATCGGTTTTCAATTCCACTTCTACACTGATGTCTACACCCAAACCTATATCAACTCCAACGGCCTGGTGATGTTTGGCGCAGCCAATGCCGCCAACACGGACGGCAGCCCCTCGCCCATCCCTAGCCCGCTCGACAGCGTTAACTTTGCCAGTTGTTTCTTCGCCAACCTCAAAGCGCGCCAGGCTTCACAGGGCGTGTGGGTGGATCGCTTTGGCAGCCCGGGCAGCCGCACCATGGTCATCACGTACCGCATGGCATTCAACCAGATCTCCAGCGCGCCGCAAGTCTTGTTCCAGATGATCCTGTCCGAGGGCAGCGACCAGATCAAATGCCAGTACGCCCAAACCACCGGCTCCCGCCTGGCCACCGGCGCGCCAGGCGCCATCGGGCTGGAGAACAGTGACGGCAGCGCCGGCCTGCAGTATGAATTCGCGTCGAACCCCGAAACACCCGTGACGATAATCGGACCGCTGGAAGACGGCCTGGCCATCGCCTTCACCCGCAACCCCACGCCCCGGCCGGTCTACGTGGCCTCCAGCCTGGACGCCTCCTTTAGCGTCCATCCCGGCGATGTGCCCCTGTACACCCTGGCCGTGCGCAACACCGGCGCCGCCAACGGCGCCGCCACCGTCGATAACCCCATCCCGGCTGGCATGACCTTCGTGCCCGCCTCGGCCCATGTGCTTGGCGGCGGCCTGCTCACCGCCAGCGGCGCCGGCATCCACTGGACCGGCGCCATCACCGCCGGCAAATCCGTCACCATCTCCTTCCGGCTCAACGTGCCCGCCGCGCTCGGCGCCGTCTTCACCGACACCGCCGTCATCAGCGACCCGCAGGCCCTGGCGCCGTTCACGCTGCACAATCCCTATCGCATGCAGGTGCTGCCGCCCACCAGCGGCGGGCCGGATAGCTTTGGCTACACCTATAAAGACAGCTTCGCCCCCACCAACCCCGTCACCTTCAGTTGGATCGTCACCTCCAGCCCGGCCAGCAAGCTAGAATTCAACACGCTACAGCCAGACGACGAGGTCACCGGCCCGGTGCCGCTCGGCTTCAACTTCACCTTTTACGGCCATGTCTACACCGACACCTTCATCAACTCGAACGGCCTGGTGATGTTTGGCGCCGGCAGCAACAGCTTTCAAAACACCCCCATCCCCGACCCCAGCAGCGTTACCAACTATGCCAGCTGCCTGTGGATGGACCTGTATGAAACGGATCCGACCCAGGGCGTGTGGCTGGAAACGCATGGCGTCCCCGGCAGCCGCTATGCCGTCATTACCTACCGGACTGACTACTACAACGACCCGGATGTGCCGCCCGGCCTCTTCCAGATGATCCTGTACGAGACCAGCAACCAGATCAAGTGCCAATACCTGAGCCTGACCGGCTCGGTGCTGGCCAGCGGCGGCGGGCAGGCCACCATCGGCCTGGCCAACGCCGACGGCAGCGACGGCCTGCAGTATTTCTACGTCCCCGAGGCGGATTTCCCCGCCCAGCCGCCGCAGGCCGTCGTGGGCCCGCTGGAGGCCAACCTGGCCATCCTGTTCAAGCCCGGCCCGGCCAGCGTGGCCTCGCTCTCGGCCTCGCTCAAGGCCGTGGCCCCCCTGGTGCACCCCGGCGAAATCGTCACCTACACCGTGGTGGCCGCCAACGGCGGCACTGCCGCCGCCTCGCCCGTCACCTTGGATGACCCCATCCCGGCCGGGGAAACGTACGTGGGCGGCTCGGCCCAGGTGCAGGGCGGCGGCTCGCTCACCGCCAACGCCTCGGTCGTGCACTGGACCGGCACGGTGGCGGCCGGCCAGTCGGTCACTGTCACGTTCAGGGCGCACCTGCCGGCCGGCGGCGGCGCCAGCGGCGTTGTCACCAACACCGCCACCCTCAGCGCCCCGCAGACGCAAACGGTGGTGCGCTCGGTGGGCACCTGGGTCCAGCCGGCTACCGGGCTGGGCGTGGGCGCCCCCAGCTACAGCTACGCCGACAGCTACGCCCCCGGCATCAGCTACACCTGGGTGCCCACCACCGGCGTCAGCCAGCACGTCACCAATACCGTCACTGGCAACGGCGATAACGGCTTCATCACCGTGCCGCTCGGCTTCGACTTCCCCTTCTTCGATCGGGTCTACAGCAGCACCTTCGTCAGCACCAACGGCCTGGTCATGTTCAACGGCTTTGGCTCACTCGACAATCACGACAGCAACGATCCCATCCCCACCCCCGGCACGGTGGACAACTACGCCAGTTGCTACTGGACCGATCAGGCCATTTCGAACGCGGCTGCCAGCGGTTTCTGGTTTGAGACCCAGGGCAGCGCGCCCAACCGCTTTGCCATCATCACCTTTGTGCTGGCGGACCAGTTCTCGTCCACCCGCGACTATGTCTACCAGATGATCTTGTATGAAGATGGGCGATTGAAGTGCCAGTATCAGGACATGAGCGGCTCGCCGAATGGCAGCGGGCTGTTTACCACCATCGGGCTGGAGGGCCGCCACGGCGACAGCGGCGTGCAGTACTTCTGGCAGCCGGGCAGCAACAACCCGCGGCCCGGCCCGGTGGAAAACGGGCTGGCCATCCAGTTCGCCCTGCTCAAACACCTCGTCCTGCCGCTGATCAATCGCTAGCCGCGGCTAGAATCGAAAAAACGAAAGCGGCGAGCGGTCGATTTCATCGACCGCTCGC
>JAYTFQ010000140.1:0-3450 GCA_043734225.1 Anaerolineales bacterium
CATCGGGCGGCACTTCGGCTGGAGCATCTGGTTCCTGGCCTCGGTTAACCACATTGCCAATTTGAACCGGATTTACGTGGGGCAGAAACTGTTCATTCCTGGACACTAAAGGCTATGTCTCAGGCCGTTCGTAAAGGCCTGGACGCAACGGATCGCGCCTGCGACCCCAACAAAAACCCGCACCTGGGGTGTGGGCAGATGCGATGGGCGGCAGTCGTCGCGCCGCCGTAGCCAGGGCCGTTCCAAAGTCCGTGGGCACTTTGGGCCGTCTATGTCTGGCGGTTGGACGCTTCGCGCGCGGCCGCGATAAGGCCGCGAGGGCACACCCGCAACTGCCTTGGGGTAGGTGAGTCGGCCTTCGCTGACTCTTTTGGCCTATCCAGCACGCCGCAGAGCGGGCTCACTTGCCCCACCGCAGGTGTGGGTTGTGCCTTTGTGGCAGCGACTTGAGTCGCCCGACCCGACTTTGGAACAGGCCTGCCGCCGCAGCCGCGGGCGGTGGAAGGGGCGCGCGATAGCGCCTAAGCTAAAAGTTCCAGCAATACTCAATCCGCTCGCTGTTGTAAAAACTGAAAGCGGCTGCACCGAGGCGCATCGTCTCGGGATCGACATTCGCCTTGTCGTACGCGGCCTCCATGGCCGCGAACGTATCCCGGTCTCGCTCCCACGCCACGGTTCAAAAATCTTCACTGCCGGAAATCAGTCCGTAGTGTCATTTGGCCGGGAAACCGCCGAGGCGCTGCTCAGCGGCACGCAGGTTATCATGGCTTTCTCAAGAACGGCAAGCTCGCGGGGCCGGAGTGCCCCAGGCGGTTGGAACCGCAGCAACGAAGGCACAACCCACAACTGCGTTGGGGCAGGTGAGCCCGCCTGCGCGGGCTGGTTGCGCTCATTGGCGGTTGGCGCAGCCGCCAGGCCCGACTTTGAGAAAGCCATACGCAGGTTATACACGGGTCTTTCCAAACCGCCATTTATCATGTAATATCAATTAACTATTTCATTTGGTTACCCAATGCCAATTCCCAAGGCGCTCGCGCAGGCAGTCACTCAGTGGGTGGACGTGTTCATGTTTCGCTCCGTGCAGGATTTAATGCAATTCCTGCGCGAAAACGACCTGTCGATGGCGCACTACGTCATCTTCATGCAGCTGCACAAGCTCGGCCCCAGCGGCGTGACAGAGATCGCGCGGCTGCTGGCCGTGAGCCGGCCGGCGGCCAGCCAGATGGTGGACCGGCTGGTGGCGCAGGGCTGGCTGGCGCGGGCGGAAGACCGCCGCGACCGCCGTTTTACCCGGCTGACGCTGACCCCGGCGGGCACAGCGATGACGCTGCGGTGCATCGCGGCCCGCACGCGCTGGCTGAACAATCTTCCGGCGCTGACTGTGGAACAACAAACGATCATCTGCGACGGTTTACAGGCCCTGACCGAGGCCGCCACCACGCTGATGGGCCGCGAACAGGAGCTGAACGAATGAATGCGAGCATGACTGGAAAAATCTGCCTGGTGACGGGCGCCACCTCGGGCATCGGGGCCGCTACCGCGCTGGGCCTGGCCCAAACCGGGGCCACGGTGGTGCTACTCGGCCGCAACCGGGCGAAGTGCCAGGAGACCGTGGCGCGGATCAAGCGGGAGACGCCCGAGGCGCGGGTGGATTTCCTGCTGGCCGACCTGGCGTCGCAAGCGGACATCCGGGGGGCGGCGCAGGAATTCACGCAGCGCTATGCCGGGCTGGATGTGCTGATCAACAACGCCGGCATCAACCAGATCGAGCGGCAGCTCAGCCCGGATGGGATTGAGCTGGTGTTTGCCACCAACCACTTGAGCTATTTCTTGCTGACTCATTTGCTGTTGGACCGGCTGAAGGCGCGGGCGCCAGCGCGGATCATCAATGTGTCGTCGTTCGTGCACAGCCGGGCGAAGATAGACTTTGACCACCTGCAAACCAGCGGGATGAGCGCCTACCCGCAGTCCAAACTGGCGGACCTGCTGTTCACCTATGAGATGGCGCGGCGGCTGGCAGGCACCGGAGTCACCGTCAACGCCCTGAACCCAGGCCTGGTTCGGTCGGAATTCGGGCTGAACCTGCCCGGCCCGTCGGCGCTGATCAAGCGGGTGCTTAACGCCGTGCGGGGCATCAGCCCGGCCGAAGGCGCGCGGACCAGTATTTACCTGGCGACCGCGCCGGAGGCGGCGACGGTTACCGGAATGTATTTTGAGAACTGCAGGCCAATCCAATCGTCGGCGGCCTCGCGCAGTCGCGCTGACGCCCAGCGGTTGTGGGACCTCAGCGCGGGGCTGACGGGCCTGCCGGCCAACTGACAAAGATAGGGAAAAGGGAGTTATGGATATTGTGATTGCAGGCGCGACGGGCAAAACCGGCCGGCAACTGGTGGCGCAGGCGCTGGAACGCGGCCATGCGGTGACGGCGATCGCGCGCCGGCCGGAAGCGGTGGACATGAAACACGAGCGTCTGAAGGTGCTGCGCGGGAGCTTTGACGACCAGGCCTCGATTGAGGCAGCGGTGCGCGGCCAGGCGGCAATGCTCTCGGCGGTGGGCGCGCCCATGTCGCGCGGCGCCACGACCATCCACGCCGACAGCGCCCGCAGCCTGGTGGCCGCCATGCAAACCGTGGGGGTGCAGCGCCTGATTTGCGTCACCTCCGGCGGCACCAACCCCGAGCACGACCCCAACCTGCCGTGGCTGTACGAGCAGGTATTCAAGCGGCTGTTTGTCAACATCTATCACGACCAGATGGTGATGGAAAAGATCGTGATGGCCAGCGCGCTAGACTGGACCATTGTGCGGCCGGCCGGTTTGACCGACCGCCCCGCCACCGGGCGCTGCCGCAGCGCAGAGGGATACGCGATCCGGGGCGGCAACGAAACGCCGCGAGCCGACCTGGCCGGGTTCATGCTCGATCAGTTGGACACGCCGGACTTCTTGCGAAAGGCGGTGGCGCTGGCGCTGTGAGCGGCGCGCTCGAAACTGAGGAGCCCTTCAGCCAGAACACTCGCCATAAGCGATGCGTCGTGCCACGCTGAATCCGAACTGGAGGGCAACAACATGAACCGGACCCGCTTCCTCATTGCCGCGGCCACCATCGCCTTGCTTGCCGCCCTGTTCGCGCAGCCGCTGAGCGCGGCGGCGGCGGCGGTGGCCGGCGGCTCGGGCTGCGCCCAGTTCTACACGGTGGCGCGCGGCGACCGGCTGTTCCGGATTGCGCTGCGCTTTGGCACGACGGTGCCGGCGCTGACGGCGCTGAACGGCCTGGCGAACCCGAATATTATCTGGGTGGGGCAGACGCTGTGCCTGCGCGCCGGGGCAGCCAGCGGGGCGACGTATGTGGTGCGGCGCGGCGACACGCTGGCGGGCATCGGGCGGCACTTCGGCTGGAGCATCTGGTTCCTGGCCTCGGTTAACCACATTGCCAATTTGAACCGGATTTACGT
>JAYTFQ010000141.1:0-9599 GCA_043734225.1 Anaerolineales bacterium
CAAGGCTCAGTCCGCCAGGGGCCGTTTGGAACCGATATTCGATTCGACCTGACGCGGCAAGATATGATCAATCTGCGTAAGGGTCTGCGCGTGACGGCGGAAATGTTGTTCGCGGCCGGGGCGCGGGAAGTCATTTGCGGCATCCATGGCCTGCCGGAACGGCTAACCAATCCCGATCAGGCCAGGCTGCTGGAGAACGGGCCAGACAACCCGGCTAGCTATACCTTTGCCCTATCGCATCTCTTTGGCACGGCACGGATGAGCGTGCAGCCGGGGGCGGGTGTTGTCGGGACGGATTTTAGCGTGCATGGCACACGCGGGCTCTACGTCATCGATTCCTCACTCTTCCCTACCAACCTGGGCGTCAACCCGCAGCACGCCATTATGGGGATCGCTATGCACGCCGCCCACAAAATCAGCCAACTCAACGGGTAGGCGCAAGCTATGGCCGGGACGGGCCCACTCTGGAATGCGCAGGTGACAGCAGGCGGGCCACAGGCGCGGCGCTCGATCATGGTGCTCACAGCCTTGGTTCTGCTTTTTGCCGCACAGTTCTTGCGTGTGCTGTTGCCGGATATCATCTGGTATCTGGAGGAGGTCCTGGGTGTCGCCGTCGCGCCGGCGGTGCTGTATTGGCTGGGGCCATTTGTGCTGGCCCTGGCGGCGCCGGTTCTGGTCCGGTGGCTGAAGCCCCGCGGCGCGTTGTGGGTGGCCGGCGGGGGAATTATGGTTTGCCGCCTGGTGATGGAGCAAGCCTGGACGGCGCAGATCATCAATTTGTGGGCGGCGATGGCCGGAGTATTCTGCTGCCTATGCTTACTGCCGTCGTTATACGGTCGCACATCGTCCGAGGCCACAAGGGGGGACAGTGGATGGTCGTTCGCCGCGGGCATACTGTTGGGTCTCAGTCTGGACACGGCGCTCCGTGGCCTGACCGGCACCGTGGACCTGGTGTGGCTGCATGGTCCGCTGGCCCGGCTGGCAAGCTTGGCCTTGCTCGGCGTTTTTGGGATCGTACTGTGGCTGAGCACGCGCCAGCCGGTCAGCCTGGCGGCGCCTGATTTTCGTGGCAGCCTGGCGCTCATCGGCCTGGGTCTGTTCCTGTTTGTGGAGTGGGTGATTCTGCAAAGCCAGGGACGGATGGAAACGTTCACAGGTTGGCCGCCGGCAGCGGCGCTGGCCTGGCTGACGCTAGCCAACGCGGCCGGACTGTTGGCCGCGGCGCTGGCGCTGACGCACGGCTGGCTGCGCTCACGGCGCCGGTGGTTGGTTGTGCCGGGCGCGGCACTCATCCTGGCACTGGTTTATGCCGGTGTGCCCGGATGGAGCTTTGCCGTGGTGGAATGGGTGGGGCTCGTGAGCGCTGGCGTATTGTGGGCGGTTCTGGTGAAGGGCTGCCAGGCCCAGCCGGCGCCAGGCGGAATTGGGGGAGCGAGCCTGGCGCTCGGGCTGGGGATGCTGCTTTTCGCCATCCTGGTGGTGGTGTACAGCATCTCCTTTGTCGTGCAATTGCCATTTCCAGGCGCAGCTTTGGCGCCCCTAGCTGGCGCCGGGCTGGTGCTTTGTGGGCTAGGTGTCGCACGCCGGCAGAGCGCGCCAAACGCGCCAGATATCGACTGGGCGCCGGTTCGGTTTGGCGCGCTGTTGCTGCTTGCGCCGGTGGGCTTATTGGTCGGTGAGACAGGCCGCGCGCCAATCTCCGTCCAACCGTCAGGCTTTCCCGTGAAGGTAATGACCTATAACATCCGCGATGGGTTTGGCATGAATGGCCGGCAGGATATTGAGGCGATTGCGGATGTGATTGCCAGCGCGAATACCGATATCGTGGCGCTTCAGGAGATTGGGCGCGGCTCGCTACTGGAAAGCGGCGCCGACGTGCTGGCGGTGCTCTCGCGCCGTTTGGACATGCCCTATTGGGTCATGGAGACGGCCACCGATCCGCTCTTCGGCGATGCCATTCTGAGCCGCTATCCCATTCGCGCCAGCGGAACAGGCAGCCTGCCCCGCCGGAACGCGGTGATCGTGCGTGGCTATGCCTGGGCGCAAATCGATTTGGGAAGCGCTGCAACATTGTTGGTGTTGACCACGCATCTCGATTCCGGCAGTGGCGCCAACGGCAGCATAGAGCGTGTGGCAGAAGCTCAGGGATTGCTGGCAGACTGGGGGGCCCGGCCGGAGACCGTGCTGCTGGGTGACATGAACTCCAGAGCCGGGAGTGCCGAGATGCAAACACTGTCGGCGGGCGGGCTGGTGGACAGTTGGGCCGAGGCTGGACATGGACAACGGCCAGAGATTGATTGGATCTACCACACGCCGGACCTGGCTGCTCGCGACATCACGATGATTGACAGCCAGGCCTCCGATCACCTGGCTGTCGTCGTCACGCTGGACATTCGCCGCTGAGCAACCAGATGAACGCCTACTTCCGCAAACTCATCCAGGCCTCAAATGCCCAACGCGAGACGCTTCTGCGAGCGGCAAAGGCGCCGGCCGACGAGTCGATCATCGGGTATGAGTGGCGCGGGTACAACGCGTCGCCGCTGATCCGGCTGATGGGTTTGCAGAAATTTATCAAGGGGTTTTTCCAGGGCCCCACGTTGGTGGAAGGCTACAACATGCCGGTGGCGCAAAACGGGCTGGAGGCGGCCTGGCTGGCAAAACCGACGGCCGAGAATCCGCGGCGGTTTGGGTTTTACACGGTGAGCCAGGTAGACCCGGCGACACGCGACAACTTGTATCCCAAGGCGGCGTTGCTAGATTATGGCGCCAGCCCGCGAAATGCTAAAGGACAAATCGAACGTACGCTACGAGACTACCTGGTTCAGCCCGACCCGGCCAATCCCGACGTCCTGCTGGGGAAGGCGTATTTCGCGTTTGGGGCGCTGCGTTTACCGTCGAATTTCTTCATTCTAGAACGGCTGCGGGCTGTGTCCTGGAAGCTGTAACCGACGCGTGAAGACCACCCGGCCGCCTGGCAGCCGCAAGACCGTCGTCGTCACTGGCTGCTCCAGCGGCTTTGGCAGAGCGACGGCCCTGCACCTGGCTCAGCAAGGCTGGCAGGTGTTTGCCACTGTCCGCCAAGAGAGCGATCAGGCCAGCCTGTTGGCAGAGGCGACGGTTCACGACCATGCGGCCGGTCTGATACCGGTGATATGCGATATTACAAATGGCAGACATATCGATCAGCTCAAGCACACCGTTTTGGCCGCCACACACCAACTGAACGGGCTGGTGAACAACGCCGGCACCGCGTTTCCGGCCCCGCTCGAGCTTTTGCCGCTCGAAGATTTGCGCGCACAACTCGAAATTAACGTTATTGCGCAACTGGCTGTGGTTCAGGCGCTGCTGCCATTGCTTAAGGCGGCGCCGGGGATGATCATCAACATTTCCAGCGAGAGCGGGAGGGTGGCTTTCCCGATAACCGGGTCCTATCACATGAGCAAATTCGCGCTGGAAGCGATGAGCGATGTGTTGCGGATCGAGCTCGCGCCTTTTGGGGTGCGGGTGGTGGTGCTTGAGCCCGGCTCCAGCCCGACTGCCATCTGGGACATAAGTCGTCGTCGCGCCATGGCTGCCATCAGTGGTTCGGGAATCAGCGCTTACGCGCCCTTGATTGCGGCGGTAGAAGGGGCCGCTGCTCGCCGAGCCGCCGGCGGTTTTCCGCCACAGCGGTTGGCCGATCTGGTGCTGAAAGTCCTCAACGACCCACGCCCTCGCGCGCGCTACGCGCTGCCGGCCCAAGCAGCCTGGACGATTGCGCTGCGGCAATGGCTACCTGACGCGTGGTGGGATTGGATCGTGCGCAGGTTGTTGAAGTGGTGATTTGTCCAGAGTTGAGGCCAGGATGGCGGGCAATGTGTCGGTGTCCGGCCCCAGGCGCAGCCGGTAGGCCGGCGTGGTTTGGATCAGTTGGGTGAGCAGCGCCAGATGGCTGGGAATCATCGCGCGATCCCATTGTTCAATTGCATGAGGTAGAATTAGCTGCAACGCTTCGGGCGGGGAGAGCGGTTCCAGCGCGTGCTCGGGCCGGTTTTCAATCTGCGGAAAAAGCAGGACGCCCGCGGACGTGGCGCTGAGCCAAACGTCGGGGTAAACGGCCTCGGCCGCAAAGATCGTTTTTTCGCGCACCGGGGCTAATAGAATAAGCGAGCCCAGCTCGGAGAAACGGGCCAGTGTATCCGGATAAGCTGACAGCAGACCCGGATACGCCAGCACAGAGACGACGCCGGCATCGGCGGTCAGGATCGGCGAGTCGTTTGACAACAGTTTCCACCCGGCGTGGAGCAGTGCCAGGCCGGTGGTGGTTTTTCCGGCGCCGATGTCGCCAATAATTAGGACGGCCGGTGCATTGGCGGCCGGCGCGGCGGCAAAGGCGTGCAACAGGAATTGGCCGCGCCGGCGCAGATGCGGCGACAGCCCGATGGCCAGCAGGTCCTCAAAGACGCCATAGGTGGCCAGAGCGGCGAGAGTGATGACGCCGCGGGTGGTGCCGTGCGCCAGATCCAATTCCAGTTGGCCGAAGCGCGGAAAGTGGGCCAGCACCAGCGGCCCTTGCAGATAGTAGGCCAGCAGATCGCCCTGGGTGAAATTTGGCGTGGCGCTGGGTGCGGCCGGTACTTGTGCCACCAACGAGAGCTGAATGCCCAAATCGGGGGTGGCCGCCGTGAGCGGCAGGGGCGCGAAGGTGGCGCACCAGCGCTCGCCAATTTCGGGCGCAGACCACGATCCTTCAATCGTCAGCCCGTGCATTTGCCAGCGCCGCCGCGCGGGGGTGAACATGCCGGGCAGTATAGCACGCGCAGCAGGAGAAAATCGCTTGGAGGACATCTCGAAAATTCAACATTCGCCCAACGCCACCTTCCAAATCGTGGCCGACGAAGCCATCCTGATCCATCTGAACAGCGGGGTGTATTACTCACTCAACGACGTGGGCACCTCGTTCTGGAACCTGATGGACGGGCAGCGCACCATCGGCGAGTGCGCGGATGTGATTGCCGCGGAATACAATGCGCCGCGCGACGTCGTGCTAAGCGACCTGTTGGAGTTGGCCAACGAGTTGGCTGCCGAAGACCTCGCCCGGCCGTGACCGCCCGCGATCCCGAATTCGTTCCACTCACCTCGCGCCTTCGCAACCTGTTGCTGGGTTTGTGGGCGCTGGTCGTGACGGCGCCCTCTGCGTCGCGCCGGCGACTGTGGGCTGAATTGCGCGAATATGAGCGGCGCTTGCCAGAGCGCCTGGCGGCGCCGCTGCCGCAGGTGTTGGCGGCGCAAACACCCGCGAGCCCTGACTTGAACCTGCCAGCCGACCAGGTGCGCCTGTTGGCGGATGCCGCGGCGCTGTTTGAACGCCGCTCGCCGCTGGGTTTGTGCCTGCGGCGCTCCATGGCGCGCTATCGGTTCCTGCGCCGGGCAGGGCTGCCGGTGGTCATCAACTTCGGCGCGCGCTTCAAGGCCGGCGAGGCTGACAGGCAGATAACCGGCCACGCCTGGGTGACCCTGGACGGCCAGCCGTACCATGAGGATGGCGAAAACTACCAGGGGTTCACTGTGATGCTGCGCTATCCAAGAAAGGATGAAGGATGAAGGCTGAAGGATAAGTCCCAATTCATCCTTCAGCCTTCATCTTTCAGCTTTCCTATGTGCGGCATCCTGGGCCTGCTGGCGCCCGGCACCCACCCGAACCTGCGCAGCGAGCTGGACTTGCTGATCCATCGCGGGCCGGATGAAGGCGGCGGCTACACCGACGCCGACGTGTTCCTGGGCACACGTCGGCTGAGCATTATCGACGTGGCCGGCGGGCAGCAGCCGCTCAGCGTGGCCGGCGGCACCGTCTGGGTTATCCAAAACGGCGAAATTTACAACTATCTGGCGCTGAAAGCGGAGCTGGAGGCGCGCGGGCACATTTTTCAGACCCGCAGCGACACCGAAGTCATCGGCGCGGCTTACGCCGAGTGGGGAGTTGATTGTGCCAGGCATCTGCGCGGCATTTATGCCTTGGCGGTGTGGGACACGACCAAACGCCGGCTGCTGCTGGCGCGCGACCGTTTTGGCATTAAGCCGCTGTACCTGGCGGCGCTGCCGGGCGGGGGGCTGGCCTTTGCCTCGGAGATTCGGCCGCTGCTGGGGCTGCTGCCGGCGGTGCGGGCCGACCTGGCCGCGCTGCGCGAGCTGTTCGACGTGGGCTTCGTACCCAGCCCGCGCACGGCGTTTCAGGGTGTAACCAAGCTGCCAGCGGCACACTTCCTGGTGGTGGAGAACGGCCGAGTGGTCCAGTCGCCGTATTGGGACCTGCCGCGGCCGGCGGCCACCAACGGCCATCACGGCACGGCCGCGCCTGACCCGCAGATGGTGGCTGGCTTCCGGGAACAGCTTGAACGGGCAGTGGTGGAACAGCGCATGAGCGAGGTTCCGCTGGGAGCGCTAATCAGCGGCGGGCTGGATTCGGCCTCAATCGCCGCGCTGCTCCAGGCTCATTCATCCGAAAAACTGCATACCTTCAATATCGGGTTCGAACAGCCTGGCTATGACGAGGCGCGCTACGCCGCCGTGACGGCCTCGCACATCGGCACCCAGCACCACCAGGTGTTGTTTCGCGCCGCGGACTTCGACCGTTACCCGGACGTGCTGGCGCGCCTGGAAGAGCCGCAGTGCTCGGCCACGGCGCTGCCCATTTACCTGCTGTATCAGGCCTGCCGCGCCGCTGGTTTAACCGTCATCCTGACCGGCGAAGGGGCGGATGAGCTGCTGGGCGGGTACCATTGGTTCCAGGGTGATGCCCAGGCGCGGCGGCTGTTGGGCTGGCCCGGCCCACTGCGCCGGCTGATCGCCGCCAGCCCAATCCGCATGTCCGACGCCGGGCGACGCGTGCTGCGGGCTGGCCCGATGGATGCTTTGACGCGCTACGCGGAATGGCAGGCCATTGGCAAGGGCGCCGGCGCGGTGCTATCGCCGGAATTGAGCCGGCAGCCGGCGGTGCTGGAGGCGTGGCGGGCTGGGCTGGACGGCGCGGCGGCCGGGTATGATCCCTTCCGACAGTTCCAATATTTTGAGACCCACACGCGGTTGGTGGATTTCATCAATTTTGAAGTGGATCGCATGAGCATGGCGCACTCGATCGAGGCGCGCGTGCCTTTCCTCGATCACGAGTTATGGGAGTATGCCGCCCGGCTGCCGAGCAGCGCGCTCACCGGCGGGCCAGCGCCTAAGGCGCTGCTGCGGGCGGCCATGCAGGCTGAGCTGCCGCCGGAGATATTGGCCCGGCGCAAACAGGGATTGGCGGCGCCGCACAGCGCCTGGCTGCGGCAGGCGCGCCTGCCCGAATGGGCCGAGAGTTTGCTGACCGAGCCCGCCTTGCGCGCGAATGGCTATTTTGATCCGGCCGAGGCGGCCAGGCTGCGGGCCGCTCACCAGGCCGGCCGCGCCAACCACTCGCGCGTGCTGATGGGCGTGCTCAGCACCCAGCTCTGGCACAAACAGTTTATCGCCGTCTAATCAGAGGGCTATCGTCGCACCAGCGGCAGGTACAAGATCGGCCGTGGGCTCATCTCCGAGGTGTTGGATGAGGCGTCAGACGCTAGCAGGGTAACGTTCAATTTAGTCAGACCCACCGGCAGCGTCGTGGTCCAGTTCCCGAGCCCATCCGCAGGCTCTAATTGCAGAAAATCGCCGCCGCCATAAGCCGCGGCCGGATTGCCAATGGCTTGATAAACGTACACGAAGCAGCCGGCGCACACCGTGCCGGTGAGGATGTTGCCGGCTGCCGCGGTGATGACCGGATACTCTAGCAAATTGTTCGGCCCGGCGCCGGTGTCGTTGTCGCCGTCATTCCGCGTCGCCCCGTCGTTACCCAAGTCTATCGGCAGGCCGGAGTTCGCGTAGACGTGGCCCGGTACAAGATAGTTTCCGGTGGACGTGCTGCCGATAGCCGCCAGGCCAGCGTGACCGTTGTTGGCCACAATAGTTGGCTTAACTGTGTTGTCGGCGGAGTTGATGACTAACACTCCTCCATCGCCATTGCCGAGGGCATTCCCGCTTATGCCAGCGCCGATACGATTGGAAACTTTCACCCAGTTGCCGTTCGAGTTAATCAGCACCACTCCCGTAGCGAAGTTGCCGGAAATGAATTGTGCCTCGTTAACATCGCTGCTGCCAATGATGTTGCCGGTCGAATTGTTGTTAATCCAAATACCATCGATCTGATTTGGCAGCGGGTTGTTGCCTGAAGCGTTGAGGCCAATCAGGTTGGATGTGATCGTATTGGTGTTGGAGGCGTCGATCAAAATGCCACCCTGACCATTGCCGCTGATGAGATTGCGCACTGCGACGCTCGTGCCGCCGATCAGGTTGTCATGGGCGCCGTTTTGCAGCTGTATGCCATTCGCGCCATTCGCGATGGCTGCCGAACCGGCCAGGTTGGTGCCAATATAGTTATTGGTCACCTTGTTGTCGTGCGTGCCGCTGCCGTCCAGGACGATACCGCTCCCGGCGTTGCCGCCGATGATATTGCGATCGCCGAGCAGGTTGCCGCCGACGGAATTGTGGTCCGAATTGGACGCAAAAACCAGGCCATCGCCGCCGTTGGGCACTGCGCCGGACACACCGACATTGGTTCCTATATTGTTGGCATAGACGCCTGCGTAGCGCGAATTCTCGAATAACATGCCGTTCAGCCCATTACCCGAGATGTAATTGCCATGGAAATACGCGCTGGTGGTTCCATGCGCGTACACACCGTTGCCGCCGTTGGGCATGGCGACATTATTGGCGATGCCTATGGAGTTGCCTTGCACCAAAGCACCGTTGGTCTGGGAAATCTCCACGCCATGCGAAGTGTTGCAGATCATTGTATTAACGTTTAGCGCGGCGCCGGTGGCATTTAGATCTTCGAACACGCCCACATTGTTTCCCGACCCGCAGGCGGTGAGGGTCGCCGCTCCAATCAAGCTGGACGTAATCAGGTTGTTCTGACCGCCGCCGCTGCCACCGCCGTGGACATGGATGCCAGCGGCCCCATTCCCGTACACAGTGACATTATTGACATGATTGGCGTGGCCGGTGCCGACGCCAGCGTAGTCGCCGACTTGAATGCCATCTTCGGGCGCTTGCTTGACCTTGATATTTGTCAGGTAATTGCTGTTTCCCTCAATCGTCAAGGCGCTCTTGCCGGCGGTTAAGTTCTGTCCGCTGATCGTGATGTTGTTCGAGCCGCCCGTCACCGTGATGTTGTCGCCATCCCACAGGATGGTGCCGTAAGTGTCATCCAGCACCAGGGTTGTATTGGCCAAAGCACTATTAAATGTGATCGTGGTTGGCACGCCATCCTGCCTGGCCTGTTGGAGGGCCGCGCGCAAGGTGCAGTCGCCAACACCGTCGTCACAGAAACCGTCGGCCAGGTTGGCGTCTGGAGCGTCGAGGTTTGCATCCACGACATACGGTCCGGCGGCGTGCGCGACTCGCGGCGCGGTGAACAAGGGTCTGACAAAATTGAATACCAACGTCAGACCGATCAGCACATGCGCGAGTCGTTTCCAGACTGCTGAGTGAGCGTGCATGCCCGTTCAGTTACACTGAAGGGTGTCGCATTCTGATGTGCTATTCTG
>JAYTFQ010000142.1:0-1836 GCA_043734225.1 Anaerolineales bacterium
GGCCACATGACCCCTCCCGCCAGGCCTTTCATGGCAATTGGATTGTCGCGCCAACCAGCGGCGGCGTGAACGGAACATACAGCCCCGCCTGCCAGCGGAACCAGGCCAGGCTTGGGTCCTCCAGCGGCACGGCGAACCGAAATGCCACCGTCGCCGGCCGCCCGTCGCTGGTCAGCGCCTCGATGCTGGCGCGCATGTCGCCCAGGTCCACCACCTGGCCCAGCGCCAGCGCGTGATCGGCGCCGCGGAACACGCTGTCATAGCCGCTCTCAAACGTATCAGTGCTCACCACCAGTGTTTGGGCGTCGCGGCGGGCAAGGCGCACCGCGCCCAGCCCGCTGGCCAGCCCGCGCACCCGCGCCGGCGCCGGCAGCCCCAGCGCCGGCCGCAACAGGCCGATGTAGCTGGCGTCGGCAAAGTTTGGCGCGTAGACGATGACAGCGGTTTGCCGCGCCAATTGCGGGCCGGTTGGCAGGCTGGCGACCGCATCCGGCAGGCCGCGCGCCAATCCGCCCAGCAGCAGCGGGCTAAAGGCCATCAACGCCAGCAGGATCGGCGCGATGATCAGATGCAGCGCCAGCAGCAGACCGGTCAGCGCGTGGTTGGCCCACGCTTCCCAGCGTCGCCGCCCCGCCGCCAGCCCGCCGGCCAGGAACTCCGCCAGCAGCCCCATGGCGCCCAGGCCCACAAAGAACAGCAGCCGGTCCGCCGGCAGCGCGGCGCAGGCCGGCAACAGCGCCAGCAGCATGCCCGCGCCCCAAAAGCGCGCCGTGGCGTTGTGCCGCACCAGCGGCCAAAACACCCATCCCAGCAGCGCCAGCAGCAGCCCGGCGGCGATCCAGGTCAGCCGCGCGGCGCCGGGCGAGAAGAAGTTCGTGTACTCCGCCGGCGGCATCAGCCATTGGCCCAACAGCAGCAGCGGCCCGCGCCCGAACACCGCCCGCAGATATGGCAGCGGCTCACGCAATGGGTCGAGATAGCTGGTGCCCCAGACCCCGTAGCCGGCGGCGCGGTAGACCAGCCGCCAGCCGGCGGTGACGAGCGCGGCTGGCGCCAACGACAGCAGCCGGCCGCGCCACGCGCCCCGGTCGAGAAACACGGCATAGGCCAGCCAATAGGCCAGCACGGCCACGGCTGCCTCGGCCGAGAGCAGCGCCAGCAGCAGGCACAGCGGCGCGAGCAGCGCGCCGGCCCGCCAGCCATCGCGCCGCCAGCGAGTGTGCGCGGCCAAGGCCAGCACGCCAAACAGCGCCGCCAGCAGGATGTTGCGGTTAGAAAGCCAGGCGGCGGCGAACCCATGCGTGTGATCAACGGCGTACAGCACCCCGGCCAACCCGGCGGCCAGGCCCGCACTCGGCGCTGCGCTAGCACGGCGATACAGCGCCGCTGCCGCGGCCGCCAGCAACCCCAGCCACAGCAGGCTGTGCAGGTGCATGATGGCTGGGGCCTCCGGCCACAGCGCGAAATCGATCCAGTGGGTGAGCGCGGCGACCGGCCGCCAGAATGCGACCTGGCCTTCCGGCAGCGCCCACCACGGAAACGCGCCGCTGGCCATCTGCGCCAGCCCGTGCGCCGCCTGCCCATCCATGAACACAAATGACTGGCTCAGCGCCGTCCCCAGCGGCGCCGGGCCGGCCGGGCCGCGCATATCCGCGCGCAGCAGAAAGTCGTCGAATTGAAACCCGGTGGCCAGCGCCGGCAGCGTCAGCGCCATCGCCAGCAGCCCAACCCTCCACGGCCCGAATCTCCCATTCGGCCGTAAGGCGCCTGCTGCTACGAACCGGTATAGGCGCGAACTTAGCACCTCTACCGAACGAGTGGGTTGAATTTGGGTGA
>JAYTFQ010000143.1:0-2233 GCA_043734225.1 Anaerolineales bacterium
TGCGTGGGGCAACGGTTACCAATTCGGCCGGCATTTTATGATGGGTCCTTCTTTTACGATACAATCTCTCTACAACCTCTTGGAGCCGATCATGGACAACCTGCTCGCCGCGCGCGGCCAAATGGCCATGTCGCTGGCCTTCCACATTATCTTCTCCGCCATCGGCATCGGCCTGCCGCTGCTGATGGTCATTGCCGAGGGGCTGTGGCTGCGCGGCGGCCAGCCGGTGTATCTCACCCTGGCGCGCGTGTGGTCCAAGGGCGCCGGCATCCTGTTCGCCGTCGGCGCCGTCTCAGGCACCGTGCTCTCGTTCGAGCTGGGCCTGCTCTGGCCGGGCTTCATGCGCTTTGCCGGCGGCATCATCGGCATGCCCTTCTCGCTGGAAGGCTTCGCCTTCTTCACTGAGGGCATCTTCCTGGGCATCTATTTGTACGGCTGGGACCGCGTGCCGCGCCGGGCGCACTTCCTCTCGGGCGTGGTGGTGGCCGTGGCCGGCGCCATCTCCGGCCTGTTCATCGTCACCGCCAACGCCTGGATGAACCACCCGGCCGGGTTTGATATCGTCAATGGCCAGGTGGTCAACGTCGACCCCATCGCCGCCATGTTCAACCCGGGCTGGTTTTCCGAAGTGCTGCACATGACCCTGGCCGCCTACCTGGCCACCGCCGCTGCCGTGGCCGCCATTCATGCCCTGGGCCTGCTGCGCGACCGCGACAACCTGTTTCACCGCCGCGCGCTGGCCATCGCCCTGGCGGTCATGGCCCCCGCCGCCGTGCTCCAGCCCATCAGCGGCGACCTCAATGCCCGCCTGGCCGCCCAAACCCAGCCGGCCAAGCTGGCCGCTTTCGAGGGCCAATTCCAAACCCAGAAGGGCGCGCCGCTCACCATCCTGGGCATCCCCGATCCGGCTGCCGGCGTCACCCGCTATGGCATCGAGATCCCTTACGGCCTGAGCATCCTGGCCTTCCACGACCCGAACGCCACCGTCACCGGCCTGCTCGATTTTCCGCGCGACCAGTGGCCGCCGACCCAGATCGTCCACCCGGCCTTCGATATCATGGTCGGCGCGGGCATGGCCCTGATGGGCGCCAGCCTGCTGGCCCTGTTCCTGGCCTGGCGCCAACGCCGCCTATCCGACAATAAGTGGCTGCTGCGGCTGCTGGTGCTGTGCGGGCCGCTGGGCTTCGTGGCCATCGAGGCCGGCTGGGTGGTCACCGAGGTCGGCCGCCAGCCGTGGATCATCTACAACGTGCTGCGCACCGCCGACGCCGTCACCCCGGTGCCGGGCGTGGTTGTGCCGTTCGTCATCTTCACCCTGCTCTACCTGGCGCTGGCCGTGCTGGTGGCCTGGCTGCTGTGGCGCCAGTTCCGCGACAGCCCGGTTATCGCCGCGCCCAAAACGCCCGTCAAACCGGAGCCCGGCCATGCCGCCGCTTGAGTTCATCCTGGGCGGGGTGCTGGTCATCGCGCTGACCATTTACGCCCTCACCGGCGGCGCGGACTTTGGCGCGGGCGTGTGGGACCTGCTGGCCTTTGGCCCGCGCGCCGGGCAGCAGCGCGAGCTGATCGCCCACGCCCTCGGCCCCATCTGGGAGGCCAACAACGTCTGGTTGATCCTGGTGGTGGTGGTGCTGTTCACCGCCTTCCCGCCGGCCTTCGCCGCCATCCTCACCGCCCTGTTCGTGCCCATGTGCGTCATGCTCATCGGCATCGTGCTGCGCGGCTCGGCCTTCGTCTTCCGCTCGCAGGCCCCGCGCCAAAGCCCCACCGAGGGCCTGCTGGCGCGCATCTTCGCCATCGGCAGCATCGTCACGCCGATCATGCTGGGCGTCAGCCTGGGCACCCTGGCCTCCGGCCGCATCGTGCTCACCAACGGCATTGTCACCGGCGGCTTCTTCACCACCTGGCAAATGCCCTTCGCCTGGGCGGTGGGAGCGCTGGCGCTGGCCCTGTTCGCCTACCTGGCCGCGCTGTACCTGGCGGTGGAGGCCCCGCCCGAGCTGCGCGACGACTTCCGCGCCCGGGCCATTGGCGCCGCGCTGGCCAGCGGCGCGCTGGCGGCGCTGGTGCTGGTGCTGGGCCGCGCCGCCACCCCGCCCATCTACGCCGACCCGATGAGCAAACCCTTTGCGCTGCCGCTGGCCCTGGTGACCACGCTGGCCGCGCTCGGGGCGCTGGGGGCGCTGTGGCAGCGACGGTACTTTCTGGCGCGCGCGCTGGGCGTGGGCCAGGT
>JAYTFQ010000144.1:0-4493 GCA_043734225.1 Anaerolineales bacterium
GCCCACGCTTTTTCCGTTAAGGTAGATTCAAGACTTCGGTGATGGGCGCCAGCGCCCAATCAATGGTCGCCCGGTCAATGGTTAGCGGCGGCGCGAAGCGGATGACGTTGGCGTGGGTCTCTTTACACAGGAGGCCGCGCTGCTCTAGCGCCTCACAAAAGCGGCGCGCGCCGCCGGCCGATGGATGCAGTTCCACGCCGATGAGCAGGCCCTTGCCGCGCACTTCCTTGACGTGGCGGCTGGGGATCTCAGCCAGGCGCTCCTGAAAATATTCGCCCTGCGCGGCGGCGTTTTCCACCAGGCGCTCGTCCACGATGACGCGCAGCGCGGCGCGGCCCACGGCCGCGGCCAGCGGGTTGCCGCCGAACGTGGAGCCATGCTCGCCCGGCTGGAGCAGCCCCATCACCGCGGCATCGGCCACCACGGCCGAAATGGGATAAACCCCACCGCCCAGCGCCTTGCCCAAAATCACCACATCCGGCCGAACGCCGTCGTGTTCGCTGGCCAATAGCTTGCCGGTGCGGCCCAGGCCGGTCTGGATTTCGTCGGCCATCAGCAGCACATTGTGCTGGCGGCAGGCGGCGGCCACGGCCGCCAGGTAGCCGGCAGGCGGCACGATGACGCCGGCCTCTCCCTGCAGCGGCTCGATCAGCACGGCGGCGGTGTGGGGCGTGATGGCGGCGGCCAGGGCGGTGGCATTGGCATACGGCACGACCACAAAGCCGGGCGTGAACGGCCCAAAGGCATCGCGGTACAGCGGCTCCGTGGAGGCGGAGATCAGGCTGATGGTGCGGCCGTGAAAGTTGCCGGCGGCCACGATGACTTCGGCCTGGCCGGCAGGCACGCCTTTGACGGCATAGGCCCATTTGCGCGCCACCTTCAGCGCCGATTCCACCGCCTCGGCGCCGGTGTTCATGGGCAGCACCATCTGGTAGCCGGCCAGCTCGGCCAGCTCTTTGTAAAACAGGCCGAGCTGGTCCGAGCGAAAGGCGCGCGAAGTGAGGGTGAGCTTTTCGGCCTGGGCCACCAGCGCGGCGATGATGGCCGGGTGGCGGTGACCCTGGTTGAGGGCCGAATAGGCCGACAGGCAATCGAGATATTTGCGCCCGGCCGTGTCCCAGACCCAGACCCCCTCGCCGCGCTCGAGGACGACGTCAAGCGGGTGATAGTTGTGGGCGCCGTACTGCTCCTCAAGCTGGATGTAACGCTCGGGGTCCATGCGGGCCTAAGCGCGCCGCCGGGCGCGGCCGGCGGTCTTGGAGGCTGTCTTGCGGGCCGGGCGGCGGCTGGGCTTGCGCGGCATCTGGCTGCCTTCGACCAGCAAATGGTACAGGATGGCCTTCTGGGCGTGCAGGCGATTTTCGGCCTGGGGGAATACCACCGACTGCGGCCCGTCCATCACCTCGTCGGTGATCTCCTCGCCGCGGTGGGCGGGCAGGCAGTGCATCACAATCGCGTCCGGGGCGGCCTCGGCCAGCAGCGCGGCGTTCACCTGGTAGGGCGGGAACACCTGGCGGCGCTTCTCGGTCTCGGCCTCCTGGCCCATGCTGGTCCAGGTGTCGGTGTAGATCACGTCGGCATCGGCCACGGCTGCGTGTGGGTCACGCACGAAGCGCACGATCGAGCCCGACTCCGCCGCAAACCGGCGGCCCATGGCCGCCGCTTCGGGGTTGAGGTCATAGCCTTCGGGCGCGGCCAGGGTGAAGTTGGCGCCCAGTTTGGCGCACAGGTGGAGCAGCGACACGACCACGTTGTTGCCGTCGCCGACGTAGGTGACGTTCAGCCCCTGGATGCGGCCCTTGACTTCGAGCATGGTCAGCACATCGGCCATGGCCTGGCAGGGGTGGTTGTAATCCGACAGGCCATTGATGACGGGCACACTGGCCCATTTGGCCAACTCCAGCACGTGCTGGTGGGAAAAGGTGCGGGCCATGATGACCTGCACGTAGCCGGAGAGCACGCGCGCCACGTCCGCAACGGATTCGCGCCCGCCCAGGCCAATTTCGGCCGGCGATAGATAGAGCGCCTGGCCGCCCAGGTGCTGCATGCCACGCTCGAACGACACGCGCGTGCGCAGCGAGGGCTTTTGGAAGACCATGCCCAGCGCCTGGCCTTTCAGCACCGGCTTGTTGCCGCCGCGGCGGTGCTCTTTCTTCAGGCGCACAGCCAGGTCCAGCAGGTATTGCAGTTCGGCGGGCGAATAATCGGAGACGTGCAGGAAATCTTTCATGGTTGGGTCACCTTACATGACGTCGGGCGCTTCGATCACCAGCAGGCGCAGGGCGTTGGCCAGAGTCTGGCGCGCGGCGGCCACCAGCCGCAGCCGGGCGCTGCGCGTGCCCGGGTCGGCGGTGGGCAGCACCGGCACCTCGTGATAGAAGCTGTGAAACGCTTTGGCGAGATCGTAGACATAGTTGGCCAGGTGCAGCGGCTTGTAGTCGGCGGCCGCGAGCTGCACGGTGCCGGGGAAACGCGAGATCAAATCCACCAGCTCGATCTCCGGCGCGGTCAGCTCATAGTCAAAGGCGCCTTCGGCCGGCGTGCCGCCGGCTTTTTTGAGAATGCTGTTGGCGCGCACATAGGCGTTTTGCAAGTAGGGCGCGGATTTGCCATCGAAGCTAAGGGCGGCATCGTAGTCAAAGATAATGTCGCGGAAGTTGTCGACTTCGAGCAAGGAATACGAGATGGCGCCCAGGCCGACACGGCGGGCGACTTCATGCCGCTGCTCGGAGGTCAGGTCGGGGTTGCGCTCGTCGATGACGGCCTGCACGCGCCGGTAGGCCTCGTCGGCCACGGCCTTGAACAGCACCACATTGCCCAGCCGGGACGACATGGCGCCCTCCGGCAGGTTGACGCGGTGATAGTCCAGATGAAAACATTTGGCCGCCTGTGGAAAGCCCCATAGCTCAAGAATCTTGAACGCCTGCTGGAAATGCAAGTTTTGCTGGTAGTCGACGACGTAGATCGAGCGGTCGACATGATAGGTGTTGAACTTCTTGCGGGCCAGCGACAGGTCTTTGGTGAGATACAGGCTGGTGCCGTCGCTGCGCAGGACCACGGCGGTGCGGTACTTCTCCTTGGTCAGGCCCAGCTTCTCGTCGATCTTGACGACGACCGGGCCGGCCGGGCGCTGGTCTTCGGCGATGCCCAGGGTGATCAGCTCGTCGATGATGGCCTTGCTGGGCTCGTCCTCTTCGCTTTCGTAGAACCAGACGTCGATCTTGATGTTGAGCATGGCCAGGATGGCGTCGAGCTCATCCAGGCTCCATTGGCGCGTGACGCGCCACAGCTCGCGCACTTCCGGGTCGTGATGGTCCCAGCGGCGGTACAGCTCGCGGCGCTCGGCGTCGTAGGTCTCGCGCTGGGCCTTCGCCTCGGGCGTCTCGTTCTCTTTGACGGTCAGCAGGGCGGTGGCCTCGGCGTAAATCTTGAGCAACCATTCGCCGCGCTCGAACAGGCCGGCCGGCTCCTGGCCGCGATAGAACTTGCTGTAGGCCCAGACGACGGTGATGACGCTCAGGCCGATATCGCCCGGGTAGGAGGCGCGGATGGTGTCGAAGCCGGCGAAGGACACGATGCGGGCCAGGGCTTCGCCCAGGATGGCGTTGCGGGCGTGGCCGATGCTGAAGGAGTGGTGGGTGTTGGGCTGAGCGTATTCCACCATGACACGCTCGCTTTTGGCCTGGCCGTGGCCGAAGTTTTCGGCGTCGTCGATGGCGGCCGTGACCACGCGCGCCGCGTAGCTGGCGGTGGCGAAGTAGACATTGATGTAGGCCCGGTCGGGCACCAGGCGGATGAAGCCGGCGGGCAGATCAACCTGCTGGGCGATCAGGCGCGCCAGCTCCTGAGCGCGGGCGGGGACGTTGATCTTTTTGCCGGATTTGGCCTCCGCCGCGGCGGCCTGAAAGGCGATGTTGGTGCCCTGGCCCCATTCGCCGGCAAAGGGCGTGGGCTGCCATTTGACTTCGCCGGCAGTGGGGAGGCCCAGCCCGGCCAGGATGGCGGTGATTTGTTCTCCGATCACCGCCAGATCGCGCTCAAACATGGTCTATTCGCTCCTATGAATGGGCGATTGTAACATGAGAGCGGGGCCGGCGAATGAATTCGGCGCTGGTGGCCTGCGGCCGTAAGGACTGGCGAATGGAATTCGGCGCTGGTGGCCTACGGCCGGTCGTCCACCTGCGTGGACGATGCCTCTTCATCGGGCTTGTGTGGACATTCGAGTGCGCCGGCGTGGGTGTATGGCACTCCGGAAGCGAAGGGCAGGGAGCATGACGCCCGGCGAGGGGCGAACTCCGCCACAGCCATCAACGGCGACCTTCGGTCGCCTAGCTGTAGGCCGTAAGTCCTGGCGAATGGAATTCGCGGCTGGGGGCCGGTCGTCGGCGCAGAGCCAACCGAATGAATTCGGCGCTGGTGGCCTGCGGCCGGTCGTCCCCTGCGGGGACGATGCCTCTTCATCGGGCTTGTGTGGACATTCGAGTGCGCCGGCG
>JAYTFQ010000145.1:0-5608 GCA_043734225.1 Anaerolineales bacterium
CTACAACTGTGCGCTGGCAGCGCCGACGAACTGCTGCTCGTACAGGTTGCGATAGATGCCGTCGCGCGCCAGCAGTTGGGCGTGGGTGCCGCGCTCCACAATTTGGCCCTCGTTGACCACCAGGATCAGGTCGGCGTCCTCGATGGTGCTCAGCCGGTGGGCAATCACAATGGAGGTGCGGCCCTGGAACAGCCGGTTCAGCGCTTCCTGGATCAGCGCCTCGGTGACGGTGTCCACATGGGCGGTGGCCTCGTCCAGGATCAAGATGCGGGGGTTAGCCAGCGCGGCGCGGGCGATGCACACCAACTGCCGCTGGCCGAGTGAGATGTTGGCCCCGCCCTCCAGCACGCGCGTGGCGTAGCCCTCGTCCATCAGGCTGATGAACTCATGGGCGTTGGCCAGCCGCGCCGCCGCCTCGATCTCAGCCTGGGTGGCCGAAGGGCGGCCAAAGCGGATGTTGTCGGCCATCGTTCCGGCGAACAGGAACGAGTCCTGCGTCACCATGCCGGTCTGGCGGCGCAGCGAGCTTTGCGTGACGTCGCGAATGTCGGTGCCGTCCAGCCGGATGGCGCCGCCGCTGACCTCGTAGAAACGCATTACCAGGCTGGCAATGGAGGTCTTGCCGGCGCCGGTCGGCCCCACCAGCGCCACGGTTTGCCCGGGCTCAATGGTGAGATCGATCCCGCGCAGCACCAGCGGCCCGCTGGGGTTGTAACGAAAGGTCACGTTTTCAAACGTCACCCGGCCCTGGATGGGCGGCAGCTCGCCGGCCTCCGGCCGGTCCACAATCAGCGGCGCGGTTTCCAGCAGCTCCACCACCTGCTCGCCGCCGGCCATGGCCGATTGCATCGTGGTCTGCAACTGGCTGAGCTCCTGGATAGGCTGGAAGAAGCGCGTGACATAGGCCAGGAAGGCCACCAGCACGCCGACCGTCAGCTCGCCGCGGGCCACGGCCTGCCCGCCAAACCACAGCACGATGACAGTGGCCAGCGTGCCCAGGTAGTCGGTAGTCGGCTGGAAGATGAATGACAGCGACATGGCGCTGATATTGGCGCTGCGGTTGGCGTCGTTCACCTGGGCGAAGCGCGCCCGCGAGGCGTCTTCGCGGGCAAAGGCCTGGATGACGCGCATCCCGGCGATCTCTTCGGCCAGATCGCCGACTACCGCGGCCACGGTGGAGCGCGTGCGGCGATAGGCGCGGCGGGCGGCGCGCGAAAACAGGCGTGTGAGCAGCACCATGGCCGGCACCACCGTGAAGGCCAGCAGCGCCAGGCGCGTGTTCAGGTACAGCATCACGATCACGATCCCCACCAGCAGCAGCAGGTCGCCCAGCAGCTGTATCAAGCCCTGGGTGAGCAGGTCACTGATGGTTTCCACGTCGTTAATGACGCGCGAGACGACCACCCCAACGATGTGCGTGTCGTAATAGGTCAGCGACAGCCGGTGCAGATGCCGGAACAGGTCGGAGCGAATATCCGTCAGGGCGCGCTGGCCCACCCAGCCCAGCAGGTAGCTCTGGGCGGCCGAGGCCCCAAACAGCGCCAGATAAGCCAGCGCCGTCAGGCCGCTCACCTGGATCAGCAGCGGCAGGTTCTTTCCGCCGATGGCCTGATCGATAGCGACCTTGATCAGATACGGCGTCAGCAGCGACAGCCCGGTGGCGATGAGCATGGCCAGGACGGCCACCACGATGCGCGCGCGGTAGGGCCGCAGATAGACGGCCATGCGCCGCACCACCGGCCAATGGAACAGCCGCCCCGCTGGCGCGCCACCGCCGGCCGAGCGCAGCGCGGAGGCCGGCCCGCCGTGGGCGGTCATGCCTGGCCTCCGGCCAGGGCCGCGGCGGTGATGCCGGCCGGCTGGGCGATCGGCTGCTGGCGGTGATAAATCTCGGCATACAGCGGGCTGGCCTCGATCAGGCTGGCGTGGGTGCCGCGGGCGATGATCTGGCCCTTCTCCATCACCAGGATCAAATCGGCCTTACGCATGGTGCTGAGCCGGTGGGCGATGACGAAGGCGGTGCGGCCCTGCATCAGCCGGTCCAGCGCTTCCTGGATCAGGCGCTCGGTCTCGGTGTCCACGCTGGCGGTGGCGTCGTCCAGGATCAGGATACGCGGGTCGGTGAGCAGGGCGCGGGCAATGGCGATGCGCTGCTTCTGGCCGCCGGAGAGCGTGACGCCGCGCTCGCCGACCTCGGTGTCGTAGCCATTTTGCAAGGACTGGATGAACTCATGCGCCTGGGCGGCCTGAGCGGCGGCGAGGATGTCGGCTTCGGGCGCCTCGGGCCGGCCAAAGGCGATGTTCTCGCGAACGGTGGCCGCGAACAGGGTGGTCTCTTGCAGCACCACGCCGATCTGCCGGCGCAGCGAGGCGCGCGTGACGTGGCGCAGATCGTAACCGTCAATAGTCACCTGGCCCTGGGTGGGGTCGTAAAAGCGCGAGATCAGGTGGGTGAGGGTGGATTTGCCGGCGCCAGTGGCCCCCAGCAGCGCGATAATCTGCCCCGGCTGGGCTTCAAAGTTAATGTCGTGCACGGCCGGCCGCCGGCCGCCATAGGCCAGCGAGACGTTTTCAAAGCGCACGTGCCCGCGCAGGGGCGGCAGTTGGATGGCGCCCGGCTCGTCGTTCACTTCCGGGTCGGCATCCAGCACGGCAAAGATGCGCTCGCCGGCCGAGCCGGCCATGGCGATGGCGGGGATGACACGCCCGATGGTGCGCACCGGCCCGCCCAACTGGGCCAGATAGGTGGTAAAGGCCACCAGCTCGCCCAGGGTCATCTGCCCATTGATGATCAGCCAGCCGCCGTAGAACAGGATGATGACCGAGCCCAGGTTGATGATGAGGTCGAGCAGCGGGCCATTGATGGCATCCAACCACTCGGACATGGCCGAGAGATCGAACCAGCGCCGGTTGGCGACTTCGAAGCGCTCGACCTCAGCCTCGTCCTGGGCAAAAGCCTTGACGACGCGCATGCCGCGCAGGCTTTGCTCCAGGCGCGTGGTCAGCTCGCCGAGCTGGTTTTGAATGAGCGACGACAGCGGCCGGGCCATGCCGGCGTAAATCAGCGCCCGCCACAGCAGCAGCGGCAGCGTGAGCAGCACCAGCAGCGCCAGCCGCGGGCTCATCCACACCAGCACCACGGCCGTGCCCACGCCCAGCACAAACCCATCGACCACGCGGAAGGTGGCCCGGCCGGTGAGAAAGCGGATGCGCTCCACGTCCTGGATGGCGCGCGACAGCAACTGGCCGGCCTCCGATTTGTCGTGGAAGGAGAACGACAGGTCGGTCAGTTTGGTCTGCAGGTCGTTGCGCATTTGATAGGCCACGCCCTGCGAGCCGACCTCCAGCCAGCGCTGCTGCAGGAAGGTCAGCCCGCCGCGGATGGCGGCAAGCCCCAACAGGCCCAGCGCGGCTTGCCCGGCAAAGGCCAGATCGCCGCCGGTCAGGCCGCGGTCGATGATGCCGCGGATGAACTGCGGCATGATCACGTTCAACAGGTTGATGGCCGCGACGGTCAGATAGGCGCTCAGGACGATGCGCCAATGCGGGCGCAAATAGCCGTAGCAGCGCCGCAAGATCCGCAGCGTGGCCCGGTCACCCAGACTTAGTTGATCCGCCTTGAGCGCTTCTTTAGGGAGGAGGCCGGTTCTCACGAATTGATTTGATCTCCGAACGAATTCTACCGCACTCGGCCGGTATATCATGACTGACTTGGCGGTTACGCCAAAAACGCGCCAGACTCGTCAGGCGGAAATCAGCGGAAGTACTCATGACATTTTCGAGCACTTTGGGATAAAGTGAGGGTGCGAACTCGGAAATCGATCTCAAAGGACAAAAATTATGACTGTACCCTCAACCCCAACCCCCTTATCTTCCGATCAACTGGCGGCGCTGCGCGCGCTGGATACGCCCACGGTGTGCAACGCCATCGAAAAATTCAAGGTGCGCGGGCGGGTGGATGGCTTTTTTGGCATGGACGTAGGCTGCCTGTCGCCGCAACTGGGCGTGATGCTGGGCTACGCGGTGACCCTGAAAGTGGATTCAACCACGCCCGACGCCCAGCAAGATGACCGGGTGTGGCGCGCCTGGATGCAGGCCATGGCCAACTCGCCGCAGCCGGTGGTGGTCGTGATGCAGGACGTTGGGCCGCAGCCGCGCAAATCGGCGCACTATGGCGAAGTGATGGGCACGCTGTCGCGGCGGCTGGGGGCGGTGGGCGTGGTGACCAATGGCGGCCTGCGCGACATTGACGAGGTGCGCCGGCTGGGCCTGCATTACTTTGGCCCTGGCCTGGTGCCTTCGCATGGGCAGCCGCGCTTGCTGGAAGCCAACGTGCCGGTGGTCATCGATGGCGTGGCCGTCCAACCCGGCGACCTGCTGCATGGCGACGTGAACGGGCTGACCCTGGTGCCGCTGGCCATTGCCGGCCAGGTGGCCGAGGCCGCGGCGGCGGTGCGCGAGGACGAAGCGGAGTTGATGGCCTATATCAACGGTCCCGATTTCAGTATTGACGGCTTCTACACGCGCAAGTTTACACATTAAGGAATTGGAGAAGAGGCTGAATATGAAACGCTTCGCGTTTGTTTTACTGGTAATTGGCACGTTGTTACTGGCGGCGTGTGTGCCGGCCACTGCCGTTCCGCCGACCGCGGCCCCGGCGACCACAGCGGCGCCGACGGATACCCCGGCCGCGCCGACCGGCACCACGGCACCCGGGCCCACCAACACGGCCGCGCCAACGGCGACCACGGCCGCCGCCACGGACACCGCGGCCCCCTCGGCGACAACGGCGCCGGCGACCGACACGGCCGCGCCGGCCACCAGCGGCCCGGTGGCGACCGTGGCTCCAGCGACTTACATCGACGACCGCAGCGACCCTGCGGCGCTGATGACGTCATTCGCCAACGCCATCAACCAGCACCAATACCTGCGGGCCTTTTCTTACTGGCGGCCGGCCGCCCAGGGCTTGCCGACGTTTGACGTTTACGAGAACGGTTACAGCACCACGGCCACGATCGACATTTCCTTTGGCGCCATCACCGGTGATGCCGGCGCCGGCCAGCTCTACTATTCCGTGCCGACCAAGCTGGTCTCGCACCTGACGGATAACTCGGTGCAGACGTATGTCGGCTGCTACATCCTGCATCTGTCCCAGCCGGCCATCCAGGGCGTGCCGCCTTTCCAGGGGCTGTCGATCAATTCGGCCACGGTGAACGCGGTAGTCAACAACGCCGACACGACCACGCTGCTGGCGCAAGCTTGCTCAGCTAATCCGGGCGGCCCGCTGCCAGTGACGCCCACGACTGCCGCGAACGATATCAGCCCCACCCGCTACTTGGACGACCGCACGGACGCGGTGCAGGTACTGCGGTCACTGTTTAACGCGGTTAACCGACAGGAATATCTGCGGGCCTACTCGTATTGGGAGCCGGGCGCCCAGGGCCTGCCGACCTTCGCCCAGTTCCAGGCGGGCTATGCCAACACGGCGGCGGTGACGCTGACCGTGGGCACGGTGACCGGGGACGCCGGGGCCGGCCAGCGCTATTGGTCGGTGCCGGTGACCCTGGTGTCGCGCAGCACGGCCAATGTCACCCAGACCTATGTGGCC
>JAYTFQ010000146.1:0-2614 GCA_043734225.1 Anaerolineales bacterium
CCGGCGCTGGCCTCGCGCCAGCGCGTGTGGTGGCAGGTGCGCGTGTGGGACGAGCGAGCAGCCACGGGTGACAACGCCGCCGAATGGAGCGCGCCGGCCTGGTGGGAGATGGGCCTGCTGCAGCGCGCCGATTGGCAGGCCGAATGGATCGGCGGGGCGCTGGTGGGCGGGCAGCGCACGGCCATCCCCGCGCCGTTTCTGCGGCGCGCCTTCACGCTGGAGGCCGTGCCGGCGCATGCCCGGCTGTATGTCACCGCCCTGGGCCTGTATGAAATCAGCCTCAACGGCCAGCGTGTGGGGCAGGACGAGCTGGCGCCCGGCTGGACGGATTACGCCAAACGCGTGCGCTATCAGGTGTATGACGTGACCGCGCTGCTGCATGCCGGCGAAAACGTGCTGGGCGCGGTGCTGGGCGACGGCTGGTACTGCGGGCAGGTGTGCTGGTTTGGCCGGCAGCAGTACGGCGACCGGCCCAAGCTGCTGGCGCAGTTGGAGTTGAGCGTGCGCGATGGCGCCCAGGCCACCATCGCCACCGGCCAGGGCTGGCGGGCGACCTATGGCCCGATCCTGGAGGCTGATCTGCTGGCGGGCGAGAGCTACGACGCGCGGCTGGAGCTGCCCGGCTGGGACGCGCCCGGCTATGACGACGCGCGCTGGCAGCCGGCCGAGGTCTTCGCGGACCCCGGCATGACGCTGGAGGCCACGAATGCCGCGCTGGTGCGGCGGCAGGAAACCTTGCAGCCGATCGCGCCGCCGCGCAAGCTGGGCGATGCGCGCTGGCTGTTCGACTTTGGGCAGAACCTGGTGGGCCGCCTGCGGCTGAAGGTGAACGGCCCGGCCGGCCTGACGGTGCAGCTGCGGCATGGCGAGGTGCTCAACCCGGATGGCACGCTCTACACCGCCAACCTGCGCGGGGCGCGCCAGGGCGACTATTACACGCTGCGCGGCCAGGGCGAGGAAGTGTTTGAGCCGCGCTTCACCTTTCACGGCTTTAGATATGTGGAATATGGCATCCCATATGGCACCCTGGGCATCGAGCCGGGCGAACTGGAAGCCATCGTGCTGCACTCGGAGATGGCGCCGGCGGGTAGCTTTGAATGCTCCGAGCCGCTGCTGAACCAATTGCAGCACAACATCCAGTGGGGGCAGAAGGGCAACTTCCTGGACGTGCCCACCGACTGCCCGCAGCGCGACGAGCGGCTGGGCTGGACGGGCGACGCGCAGGTGTTTGCGCGCACAGCGATCTTCAACCGCGACGTGGCCGGGTTCTTTCACAAGTGGCTGCAAGACCTGGTGGATGCCCAATCCGCCGAGGGCGCCTTCCCGCCCGTGGCGCCATTCCTGCCCGGCAACCTGCCCACGGATGGCGGCCCGGCCTGGGCCGACGCCGGCACCATCGTGCCGTGGACGATGTACGAAGCCTACGGCGACCCGCGCTTCATTGAGAAGCCGTACGCCGCCATGACGCGCTATGTGGACTTTCTAGCCCGCAGCAGCCAGGACTACATCCGCACCTATCCCGGCTATGGCGGGTGGATGGGCTTTGGCGATTGGCTGTCGATCAACGCCGAGACCTCGCACGAGCTGATCGGCACTGCCTTCTTCGCTTACAGCGCCAAACTGCTGGCGCGCATGGCAGCGGCGCTGGGCAAGACCGACGACGCGGCGCGCTATGGCGCACTGCACCAGGCGGTGCGGCAGGCGTTCATCGACCGGTATGTGACCAAGAGCGGGCTGGTGGCCGGCCAGACCCAGACGGCGTATGTGCTGGCGCTGCACTTCGATCTGCTGCCGGCCGAGACACGCCCGGCCGTGCTGGCGGCGCTGGTGCGCGATATCCAGGCGCGCGGGCAGCATCTCTCCACCGGCTTTGTGGGCGCGTCGTATCTGCCATTTGTGCTGTCGGACAATGACCAGATTCACCTGGCCTATGACCTGCTGTTCCAGACCACCTGGCCGAGCTGGCTGTACCCGGTGACGCAGGGCGCGACGACGATCTGGGAGCGCTGGGACGGCTGGACGCAGGAGAAGGGCTTTCAGGACGCGGGGATGAATTCGTTCAATCACTACGCCTATGGCGCGATTGGCGATTGGCTGTACCGCGTGGTGGCCGGCATCCAGCCCGACCCGGAGCAGCCCGGCTACCGGCACATGCTGCTGCGGCCGCGGCCGGGCGGGCGGCTGACCTGGGCCAAGGCCAGCTATGAGACGCCCTACGGCACGGTGAGCAGCCACTGGCAGCGCAGCGAGGCCGGGCTGGAGTGGCGGGTGACTGTGCCGCCGAACACCACGGCCACCGCGTACCCGCCGCCCGGAGGGAGCGTGCTGCTGGATGGGCGGGCCGTGAGCGGGGGGGCGGTGGAGCTGAGCGCAGGGGCGTACACGTTTGTGGTGGCCGCCGGAGCAAATGCTTAACCGCGACCCCCCGCGAAAGGCGCAGGGGGCGAGCGACGCGAAGACGCGAAGGGGTTAAGGGGGGGATGGTTGGCCGAGGGGGGCGGGGCAGATAGCAAACCAAAACATGACTCACCCCGAATTTAATTTAGGCAGGGTGGGCGGACGGTGGGCGAGCCAGAGTAAGCTGAGCGCCAGTCGTAAGCGGTAAAGGGGGAAG
>JAYTFQ010000147.1:0-3190 GCA_043734225.1 Anaerolineales bacterium
CTTCCCCCTTTACCGCTTACGACTGGCGCTCAGCTTACTCTGGCTCGCCCACCGTCCGCCCACCCTGCCTAAATTAAATTCGGGGTGAGTCATGTTTTGAGTTAATTTCTATTGCGCGGTGATCAATACAACCTGGGTCGGCTTGGGGCTTCCGCCGTTAGGCTCCAGGCTGACGCCGATCACGCCGCCCTGAACATAGGGCGTGCTCAGCCAGGTCATGCCCCAGCCAGTGTCGCTAACGCGGAACAGCCCGGCGCTGACCGGGCCCTGGCTGCCGATGATCCAGGCCTGATAGGTCTGGTCGGCGTTCAACGGCTTGAGTTGCTGCACCACCAGCACGACATCCTGCGTTTTCTGGTTGATGTAGGCGTTTCCGCCGGCGGTGGCGAAGGCGCCCTGGCCCAGTAAGGGCATGTGGGCGGTGTCGGCGCTAGCGATGAGCGCCAGGGCGTTCTGGTTGTACTGCACCCGTTGCTGCAGGGTCACCACCTGATTGGTGAGGAAGACGTTCCATCCGATGAGCGCCGCCGCCAACATGGCGAAGGCGCCAGCCAGCCAGCGCGAGAGGCCCAGCGGTTGGCGCGGCGGCCGGACCGGGACCGGGCGCGGCTGGGCGGCGGCGCGGGCAGAGGGCGCGACGCCAATCCGGGTCAGCACTTGGGCCCGCAGGCGTGGGTTGGGCGCGCGCGGCGGAACGCTGCTGGTCAGGGCGGCCACCAATGTCGTCTGGCGTTGGGCCTCGGCCTGGCACGCGGCGCAGATGGCCAGGTGCGCCGTCACGTTCCGCAGCTCGTCGGCTTCCATGCCGCCCAGGGCGTATAGCGCCAGCAATTCGTCAACGTGCTCGTTCATGCTAAATCGTCCACGCTCAAGCCCAGCGCCTCCAGCCGACCGCGCAAGTTCTGCAGCGCCAGGCGGGCGCGGGTATGCACGGTGCCTTCTGGCCAATCAAGCTGATGCGCAATTTCGCGGCGCGTCAGGCCCTTGAAATAGGATAACTGGATCACCAACTGCTGCTCCGGCGCCAGCTCGGCCAGCGCCTGGCGCACCAGCGCGGCCCGCTCGCCGGCGGCGGCCAGGCCGGGCACGTCGTTGTTCGGGTCGGCCAGCGTTTCTTCAAAGGGCAGGGCGTCCTCACCCTGCGCCTGGTCGGCGGCCTGCGGCCGGGTTTGCATGCGGCGCAGTTGATCGATGCAGGTGTTGCGGGCAATGCCCATCACCCAGGCGTTGACCGTGCCGCGTGACTGCTCGAAGAGCTGCGCCCGCTGCCAGACGCGCAAAAATACCTCTTGCAGGACATCTTCTGCAAGCTGCTTCTCGTTCAAAATGCGCAGGCACAGGCCGAACACACGCGCTGCGAACAGGTCGTAGAGCTCGGCCAGGGCATCGCCGTCACGGCTGACGACGCGCTGCATGATGTCAATTTCCGGCGGACTGATCTTGGTCACCGGCAAGTCTCCAGTGACACAATCAGGTGTACGCGCGGTTGAGACGGTTGCATTGAAAGGCAGGTAGGCGGCAAGAGGTTAGAAGGCACGATATTTCCAGTCGGCGCCCACCAGGGTGCCGAGGACCTGAGTGTCTTGGATGGCCATCGGGTCGATGGTAAAAATATCGCGGTCGATGACCACCAGATCGGCCAGCTTGCCGGGCGCCAGCGAGCCCAGCCGGTCTTCGGAATAGCCGGCATAGGCGGCGCCTAGCGTGAAGCCGCGCAGCGCCGTCTCCACGTCCAGGCGCTGCTGCGGGTACCAGCCATCCGGGCCAGGGGTGCCATCGGCCCGGCGGCGGGTGACGGCGGCGTGCAGGCCCCAAAAGGGGTTGAAGCTTTCCACCGGGCAATCGCTGCCAAAGGCCAGCGTGGCGCCGGCCTCCAATTGCGTGCGCCAGGCATAGGCCAGGGCGCTGCGCGGTCCCCAATAGCGGTCGGCCATGAGCATATCGCTGGTGGCGTGGATGGGCTGCATGGAGGCGACCACATTGAGCTGGCCCAGGCGGCGGGCATCGTCCGGATGCAGCACCTGGACGTGCTCGCAGCGGTGGCGCAGCGGCGGCTGGCCGCGCCCGCGCTCCTCGGCCCGCAGGGTGGTGTAGACATCGAGCAAGTCGTGGTTGGCCTTGTCGCCAATGGCGTGCACGGTCATGGCCAGGCCATTGGCGGCGGCCTGGGTGGCAAACTCATACAGCTGCTCTTTATCGGTGACCACGATGCCGTAGTTGTCAGGCTCGCCCTCATACGGCCCGATCATCGAGGCCGTGCGCGGGCCGAGCGCGCCGTCGAGGAAGACCTTGATGTTGCCGATGCGCAGCCAATCGTCGCCGAAGCCGGAGCGCAGGCCCACACCGATGGCGTCGGCCAGGTGCGGCACCTTGATCTGTTTGACGACGCGCAGGCCAAGCTGGCCGCGCTCTTTGAGCAATTGCAGCGCCGTGAAGCTGCGGCGGCCGTCGAAGTCGTGGATGCCGGTCAGGCCGGCGCGCCAGGCGTTGGACTGCGCTTGCAGCATCGCGCCAGCGACGTCCTCGGCGCTGGCCTCGGGCAGGCAGCGGTCGATGAGCTGCATGGCGTCTTCAAAAAAGATGCCGGTCGGCGCGCCATCGCCAGCGATGTCGCGCTGGATCTGGCCGCCGGTTGGGTCGGCACTGGCAGCGCTGACCCCGGCCAGGCGCATTGCGAACGTATTGGCCCAGGCGGCGTGGCCGGACTTGGCGCGCAGCATCACCGGGTGCTCGGGCGCCACCGAGTCCAAATGAGCGGCGGTGGGGAACTGGCCGCCCCAGGCGTTCTGGTTCCAGCCCATCCCGCTTACCCAGCGGCCGGGCGGCGTGGCGGCGGCCTTGGCGCGCACGCGCTCCAGGCACTCGGCCAGGGTGGCGGTCTCGGCTTCCACGTTGGCCAGGCCAAGCGAATACCATTCAAAGTGCAGATGGGCGTCGATCAGGCCCGGCAGCACGGCCCGCCCGCCAAGGTCCACCGCCTGCTCGCGCGCCACATGGCCGGCCAGCGCCCGCACCTCGTCATCACTGCCCGTCGCCACAATGCGGCCATCGCGCGCCCACAACGCGCTGGCCACCGGCCGCTGAGGGTCCAACGTGTGGAATAGACCGTTGTAAAGAAGGACGTCGTCAGTCATAAGCGTTTTAGCAAACTATCGGCCGAATGGGAGGCAGCGGCCCAACGAAAGTTGGG
>JAYTFQ010000148.1:0-1883 GCA_043734225.1 Anaerolineales bacterium
GGCGGCGGTGATGGTGGGGAAGCAACCGCCTGTGCCGCCCGGGTTAACACACAGGTTGTTGGCCTGGGCGGCCGGCGCTAACCAACCAGAGGCAGCCAGGAGCAGAGCGAGTGCGACTCCTATCCGACCCAATACGCGAGAGGTCATCGGCCGCCTTTGTTATAACCTCAACATCCTTCCAATCAACACCTTCTAACTATAGCACTTCCACAGGCAGGCCCCAAAAAGCACCGCAATGCGAGGTCGCCGCGGTGAATGTGAGCTGCTCGTCCGAATGGGCCAACCCGGAGTAAGGTTAGGTTTGCCAACCAACATCATTCCGGGAGCAGCGATGATCACCGTGAAACTGTATGGTATCTGGAAGCGGCTGCTGGCGCAATGTCTGACAGATGCAGGATACACCCGCAGTCGAGCCTTGACCCCGCTGACTCCTGCCTACACCGTAGGCGATAAGTCGTAGCGAGCCCCGCACGCATGAAACATAATGGCTATTCCCCACTCAGTGCAACACGCGAAGCGGGTCGAAAGCCTCGGTCCGCTTCGCGCGGCACTGGTTTTTTTCCGAAACCTTATTTGGTACAATTAGAAGGTTTATTCAGGAGCCCAACAAATGCGTGAAATTGCGATCATCGGTATTGGCCAGACGGTTATTGCGGAACAATGGGAGAAATCGCTGCGCGAGCTGGCCGGGGAAGCCGTGCTGGCGGCCCTGGCCGACGCCGGGCGCGAACGAGTGGACGGGATGTTCGTGGGCAACATGCTCTCCGGTCCGCTCAACCGGCAGGAGAACCTGGGCGCGCTGATCACGGATTGGGTTGGCCTGCGCGGGACCGAGGCGGTCAAGATCGAGGCGGCCTGCGGCTCAGGCGCCGCCGCGCTGCGGGCCGGGATCATGGCGGTGGGCTCGGGTGAGATGGACAGCGCCCTGGTGGTGGGCGTGGAGAAGATGACCGACACGGTCGGCAGCCAGACCACCGCCGGGCTGGCCTCCGCCGCCGACGCCGATTGGGAAGCCGCGCAAGGGCTATCCTTCGTGGCCATCAATGCCCTGGTGATGCGCCGCTATCTGCACGAGTATGGCTGGAAGCACACTGACTTCGCCGGCTTCTCTATCAACGCGCACGCCAACGCGCTCAGCAATCCGAATGCCCGTCTGCACGAGCGCATCTCCACCGCCGACTATAACCGCGCGCGCATGGTGGCCGACCCCATCAACCTGCTGGATGCCTCGCCCATCGGCGACGGCGCCGCCGCGCTGGTGATCGTCCCGGCCGAGAGCCTGCATGCCAATGGCCGCCGGCTGATCACCATCATCGGCTCAGCCTCCGCCACCGACTCGCTGGCGGTCCACGACCGGCACGACCCGCTGTGGCTGGCGGCGGCGGCTGAGTCCTCGCGCAAGGCCTACGCCCAGGCGGGCGTCGGGCCGGCGGACATCCGTTTCTTTGAGCTGCACGATGCTTTTTCGATCATGGCGGCGCTCTCGCTGGAGGCCAGCGGCTTTGCCGAGCGCGGACAGGGGCCGCGCCTGGCGCTGGACGGCCAGATTGGGCCGCAGGGCAAGCTGCCGGTCGCCACGCGCGGCGGGCTCAAGGCGCGCGGGCATCCGGTGGGCGCCACCGGAGTGTATCAAATTGTGGAAGTGGTGCAGCAGTTGCGCGGCGAAGCCGGCGCCACCCAGGTGCCGAACGAGCCCAAGATTGGCATGGCCCAGAACATCGGCGGCAGCGGCGCCACCATTCTCACCCACATCCTGCGCGCAAACTGAATCATTCATTCTCCCAAGAAACATGACTCACCCCGAATTTAATTTAGGCAGGGTGGGCGGACGGTGGGCGAGCCAGAGTAAGCTGAGCGCCAGTCGTAAGCGGTAAAGGGGGAAG
>JAYTFQ010000149.1:0-2272 GCA_043734225.1 Anaerolineales bacterium
GTCAGGACAAAAATGATTTCAGATAGAAACTCAGGTAGTGCAGCGGTTGGCTGGGCGCCGCGGCCAGGCGGGCCAGCGGCGTGTCGGGACGCGCCAGCAGCACGTCATACTGTCCCAGCGCGGCCGGTTCGCTTTCCGGGGCGCACAGGCGGCCGGCGCCGTCGGTGATGTAGACGAACAAGTCTTCACCCGGGCGGGGCGCCTCGAGCTGGGTTTGGCCGCCGGCCGGCACCACCGTCGCCGAGAGCCGTCCGGTCATATGCTGTTCCATCGGTGAGTGATCGCCGATGAGCCGGTAGGTGGTGGCATCGCCGGACTGGCAGGCCGGCAGCGCCGCCTGCGGCAGTTGCTGATAGTGCGGCTCCAGGCCGCGATGCTTGTAATCCGCCGCGAACCAGATCTGGATCACGCGCGCCGGCACGTCGCCCTGGTTCAGCTCCTGATGCTCGATCCAATCGCCGGAAAACATGCGCTGCAGCTCGCCCGGGCCAATATCGCCTTCACCGCCGGTGCTGTCTTCGTGGTGCAGCGTGCCTTCCAAAATCCAGGTGTAAATCTCCAGGCCGCGGTGCGGGTGCCAGGTGAAGCCATTGTGCGGGGCGATGGCGGTCATGTGCGCCGTGAGCATGCCGCTCAGGCGCTGCAGCGGGCTCCAGCCGCCCACCGCGAAATGCGATTGCAGCCAGTGCACCGGATGCATCCAGGGGAAGCGCTCGGCCGGAAAGTGCTGCAGCGGCACGGGCGCGACAAAGTTGGGGGTCAGGACGGTATCGTACATTCTAACGACCTTCTCCAGGGCCGCTGGGGCTGAACGCCCCCGCGGCCCCTACGAATAACATTCAGCCGAATAAAACTCTTTTAGAAAACTGCTCGGGCGCGTGGCGAGCAGCCGCACGTGGGCAAAACCGCATTGGCGCGCCAGGGCTTCCCAGGTGGGATAGCTCAGCGGGTGCGGCACCCACAGGTTGCCTCGATCCACATTGTATTCCACCATCAGCCAGCGCCCGCCGGGCTTGAGCGTCCCCTTGAGCAGTTGCACCACCCGCGCCTGGTCGCGCGTGGGCACATAATGCAGGGCATTGGCCATCACCAGCCCATCCAGCGGCGGCAAGGCTGGCTGCAGCGGCCGGGTAAAGTCCGCCGCGCGCGAGTGCAGCGCCACGCCCGGAAAGCGGCCGACCATCAGCTGGGCCAGCTCGCGCAGCGCGCCGGCGTCGCGGTCGATGGCGTGCAATTCGCTGCCGGGGCCAATCAACTCGGCCAGCGCCAGGGTGAACGCGCCGCGGCCGGCGCCAAAATCCGCCCACACCCCGCCGGGGCTGGGCACCCCGCCGCGCAACAGCATCACATGGTCGGCATGTTCCACGGCGGCGAGTATATCAGAGCGCGACTTCCAGTCGCCAGGCCAGCGCGTATCGGCACCGGAAAACAAAACGTGGGGAGCCCGCTCGGAGCTCCCCACGCTGGCTTGGAGGCCGAACTTAGTTGACGGCCAGGACGGTCTCAGGCGCGCCCTGCTTGACGATTTCCAGCTCGATGCTGATGCTGACGGTATCGCCCACCAGCACGCCGCCGGTCTCGAGCGCCACATTCCAATTCAACTCGAAATCCTTGCGGTTGATCTTGGTGGTGGCGGTGAACCCGGCGCTGCTGCTGCCCCAGGGCGACTTGGCCAGGCCGCTGTATTCGACGGCCAGCACCACGTCGCGGGTGACGTTCTTGATGGTCAATTGGCCGTACAGCTTGCCGTGGCTGTCGTCCACCACCTCCACCCGGTTGCTCTTGAAGGTCAGGTACGGATACTTGCCGGCGTCAAAGAAATCGGCCGAGGCCAGGTGCCCGTCGCGCTTCTCGTCGTGCGTGTCGATGCTGGCGGCTTCAATCTGCACATCCACCTTTGAGCGCGTCGGCTGGGCTTCGTCAAATTCGACCGTGCCGGCGACGTTTTTGAACTGGCCGTGCACGTTCGAGATCATCATGTGACGAACCGAAAATGCGACGCGACTATGAGATGAATCAATCTTCCAAGCCATGGTGTAACGCTCCTTATATCCGCAAAAGTCAAAAGTTGTTTTATCGATCTGTGTTGACTATAGCGGGGAGCCATCAACGACTCGTGAACGCCGGCGTGGGCGCGGGCGTGAACGCCAGCGTAAACAACCGGAAATGACCGAGAAACATGACTCACCCCGAATTTAATTTAGGCAGGGTGGGCGGACGGTGGGCGAGCCAGAGTAAGCTGAGCGCCAGTCGTAAGCGGTAAAGGGGGAAG
>JAYTFQ010000150.1:0-1923 GCA_043734225.1 Anaerolineales bacterium
CGCTTTGCGTGAAGGACCCCGCACCTGATTCGGGGCAGGTGTGAAGGGAAACCGGAGGTATTGCGTCAGATGCGATTGACGCAACAGCGCCCATGGCCCATTTGGGGGTGCCAAGCTTCTAACGCTTTCGTGTTAGTCGTGTGACTGCCCAGCTCATTCGGCCAGCATCTGATAGACGTCAAGGCTTTAGGGCTCGCGTCGCCAGATACGTCCCCGTGTACTCGGCCAGCGGGTGGCCGGTGTGGCGGTCTTCGTACAGGTCGGTGAGCACAAAGCCGGCGGCGAGCTGCCCGCCAATCTGGTCGGTGAGGGTGTGGCTCCATTCCAGCGGCCAGCCTTGCGCTTCCATCACCTGGCGGCGGTCATCGGTCAGGCTGTCCAGGTGGTCCACGTCGGCGTAGGGCAGGTGATGGCGCACAAGCAGCTCGCCGCGCTCGGCGGCGTCGTTGTCGAAGATGTAGAAGACAGGGTTGTTGAAGCCGGCCAGCAGCGCGCCGCCGGGGCGCAGCACGCGAAAGGCCTCGGCCCACACCGGGCGCACCTCGGGCACGAACAGGTTCGACACCGGGTGGACGATCAGATCGAAGCTGGCGTCTGCCAGCGCATCCAGCCGGCGCATGTCGCCCTCCACGGTGGCCAGCGCCAGCCCGTCGCGCTCGGCCACCAGCCGGTCCTGCGCCAGTTGGCGCGGCGAGTTGTCGTAGACGGTGACGCGCGCGCCGCCGGCGGCCAGGATGGGGCCCTGCTGCCCGCCGCCGGAGGCCAGGCACAGCACGTCGCGCCCGGCCACCTCCCCGAGCCACTCACGCGGGATGGGCAGGTTCTCAGTCAGAACTATTTGCCACTCGCCGCGGCGGGCGGCGGCAATCTGCTCAGGGGTCACCGGCTGGCTCCAACGGTCGCCCAGCTCCACGCGCTTGTCCCAGGCGCGGCGGTTGTAAGCGCGGATGTCGAGGTCGGGTGTCATTGGGTATCCTATTCAGTGACCGTGAAGAATTCTTCCAACACTGGCGCCAGCACCAGCGGGTCGGCGCTGTGGGTTTGGCCGGGCAGGGTGCGCTGCAGGGCGTGGGGCAGCACGCCGGCCAGCGCCTGCGCGGTGTTATGCACCCAGGCGGGGCTGGCGCCGCCATCCAGCACCAGCGTGGGCGTGCTGACGGCAGCCCAGTGCTGGCTGGACAGCGGGCCGCCGCGCAGGCCGTCGCCCAACACCGCGCCGTCATAGGGCATGGTGTGGGCCAGCGCCTGCAGCGCCGTCCACATCGGCGAGGGCTGCGCCATCTGGGCCACGGCCGCCGCCGGCGCGCCCACCACGTCGCGCATCCAGTATTGCACCGCCTCGCCGCGCTGCCCGGCCGCCAGCAGCGCGTTGAGGCGCGCCACGTAATCCGCCGGCGCCGGGGCGCGGGCGCCGTCCACAATGAAGGGCGGCTCATACACGGCCAGCTTGATAAACACCAGCGTGCGCGCCGCTTCCAGGGCTAACACCCCGCCGGACGAGTGGCCGAACACAAACGCTGAGCCGCCGGCCGCGGCAAGCATGGCGGCCAGATCGTCCACCTCGCGCGCGATGGCGTAGGGCGGCGTGTCGCCGCTGTCGCCGCGCCCGCGCCGGTCGTACAGGAACACGCTGTAGCGCTCGGCCAGCCGCGCCGCCAGCGCCGCGCCGGACTGGCGAGCGGACAGCGCGCCGTTGACCACGATTAGCGCCGGGCCGCTGCCCATGCGCTCAAATGCAATCGGTGTTCCATCACGTGATTGAACTTTTTCCATCGAGGTTCTCCTGGCTGGCTCAGGCTCACCAGCGAAGCTCAATGATATCTTAGAAACATGACTCACCCCGAATTTAATTTAGGCAGGGTGGGCGGACGGTGGGCGAGCCAGAGTAAGCTGAGCGCCAGTCGTAAGCGGTAAAGGGGGAAG
>JAYTFQ010000151.1:0-2904 GCA_043734225.1 Anaerolineales bacterium
CCGGGCCCCGCTCACTATTTCTGCCAAAAACAGTAGCTGCTCAATCTGTCAGATAGGGCCGGCAGAATTGCATGCCGCGGACGCGGCCCGACGAACGTCGGGCCACCATTGACACATTCCGTGACAGCCGGGTTGGGTTGTCACTGCGCCCTGGCGTTCCTAAGGGCGACTGGGTATTGAGCCGCGTCAGAGTTGGTGCGCGCGGCCGGTGGTAGAGCTAGTTGTTGGCGGTGGCCCCAGGGATGATCAGGACCGTGCCAACCAGCAGAATGTTACGTTTGTTGGCCGTAATGGCATTGGCCTGGTAAATGGCATCGACCGTGATGCCAAAGCGCCGCGCAATGCTGTAGTAATTATCGCCGGACCGGACGGTATACATAGTGTTCGCCCCGGTTTTGGGAGCATCCGGTTGATCGCAGGAGACGATAAACGGGCCGGCAATCGCCAGAATTTCCTTCATCGTTTTAGGGGTATCGAAGGCGGATGGGAACGGCACAGCCCCGTTCAGCAGGTTGAGGTAAGATGCATGGCGCGCTTCAACCGTGGCGATCGTCGCCGCGGCCGTCTGGAGATTGGCAGCCTGGATGAGAGCGACCGCGCCGTCATAGGCCATGACGCCGGTATTTTCCAGCGCCTGGGCCACAGCCACGTAGCCGTCGACGTTGCTGTAACCAAAGTCGTACTTGCATGGGGTTACTGGGGTCCCGCCCAGGCTCTTAATGACACTAATTAGGGTCTGGACGTGCACCCGCTCATGTTCGGCGATGATGTTGAAGTAATCGTAAGCCTTGCTGATGATCGAGCCTCCAAAACCCCTCAAGAAGCCGGCCGAAGTGAACTCGCCGCGAGAAAAGCGGCTTTGGCCCTGCTGGTAGAAGGCGTTCTCCAGATGCTCCAATGTCAGCGCGTAGTTGAGAAGATCAACATCCGTTAAATCGGCCAGCGGCAGCGACGGTGGCGCAGCGACAGCGCGGCCAGGAACGCCACCGAGCATTAGGGCTATGGCCCCACTGGCCAAAACAGTGCCCGATGCACCCAGGAAGCTGCGGCGGCTCATTCCAGCGGCCTTGCCCTCGCGTAATCCCGTTTTGATCTGGTCCATTGTTCACTCTCCTTTTCCAATAAATGTACTTACCCAGTATTTACGTCCGCGCTTCACGCGTCGTAATGACATGCACTACGCCGAGGCATTTTGGTTGCATGTAGGACATTTACTAATTAATCTACTGGTCTTTGTCCTACAGCGAAACCGCCTTGGATGGAGTGCTCGACAATTCAACGGAACGAACTGTAGGGCGCTGCGCGGCCACGCGACGCCTGACCGCGGCAGCGGCACGAACCTTGCAGCCCACAACCTCGTCAGCGCTATAATCCGGATAGTGCCGGAGGCGCCTAAACCATGCCAACCCCTTTTGATAACCGCCTGTTATTGGTGCATTGGATCGCCCGCTCGTTGCGGCCCACGCGCGACGTGTTCGGCAAGATCGACCCGCGCGCCGGCGAATTGGGCATCTCCGTCCGCGATTTTTGCCTGTGGGCCCGCCGCACCTTCCCCAACCTGAGCGGCATTTCGGTCAAGACCATGCACGGCGTGGTCTGGCAGGGCGCGGGCGGCAGCGACGACCCGCACGACGTGCGCGCCATCACCAGCCTCGACCGGCTCAACGATTGGCTGCGCGCTTGCAACGAATCCAACCTGGAGCTGCACACCTGGTGCGTGCCGGTCGGCCGGGTGAACGGCAACAGCCTGGTCAAGCAAGAGACCAGCCTGCTGGCGCAGGTCATGTCCAGCCGCGTGGACGGGGTGGGCGTCAAGTCACTCTCGCTAGACGTGGAGGCCGGGCGCGGCTTCTGGACCGGGAACGACGCGGACGTGTCCGAATATTGGGGGCGGCTGCGCGGCGCGCTGCCGCAGACGCACGTGGCCGTCATCCTGGACTATCGCTTCCGCAGCCAGGGGCACGCGGCCTTCATCACCGGTTGGGCCAACCAGGCCGACAGCCTGCACCCCATGGTCTACCCCGGCGAATTCTTCCCCGCCGCCGCGGACATGCCCATCGAGCGCGAGATGCGCCGCGCCTTCGCCGAGCTGAAGCCTTTCAACAAGCCGGTGATCCCCATGCTGCAAGCGCACGACCCCAGCAGCGTAGTCAAGCGCCTGACGCGGCCGGAGGAGATCACCGCTCAGGCCGCCTGGGCGCTGAAGGTCGGCGCGCCCGGCATGACCTTCTTCCGCACCGGCACCGACCATTTTCAATCCTCCAAGTGGCCGGGCTTCGCCGCCATCCAGTTGCCGGGCGGCGCGCCGCCCGCCCCGCCGCCCCTGCCCAGCAACGCCATCGTCATCTGGCCCGGCGACCCCGGCTACACCGAGACCATCTACGCCGAAAACCCGCCCGACGCGCCGGTGAAGACCATCACCGATGTCTACGGCAAGCCGGCGCACTACAAGGGCACTGTCGCGGCCCAAGGCGCCACCGTCGAATATCGCCCGCCCTTGCCCGTGCGCGGCGCCTATCGCGTGGAAGTCTTCATCCCCGCCGCGCTGGCCAGCGCTCGGGTGCAGTACCGCGTTATGGATCGGCCCGGCCAGCCGGATGCCGAGATCGTCACCCCGCCCCTCGACCAGGGCCGCTTCTCCAACCAGTGGGTCAGTCTGGGCGATTATGACTTCGACCCGTCGCAGACAGATGCAGGCAAAGTTAGCCTGACCGACGACGGCCCCGACGCCCCGCGCCAGATCGTCGTCTTTGGCGCGGTGCGCTGGACCAGCCTGCCGCGCTAATCCAGAACACATTGGAAAAACGAAACATGACTCACCCCGAATTTAATTTAGGCAGGGTGGGCGGACGGTGGGCGAGCCAGAGTAAGCTGAGCGCCAGTCGTAAGCGGTAAAGGGGGAAG
>JAYTFQ010000152.1:0-4882 GCA_043734225.1 Anaerolineales bacterium
GCCGCCTGGCCCAACGCCTTGGCCGCGTCCACCGTGTCGGCAAAGCGTCCGGCCATGCGGGCGCTCTCGGCCAACTTGGCGGCCCGGATGGCATTCGCCACGTCCGCCGCGCGCGCCAGCTCACCGGCTTTGCCCGCCGCCTCGGCCTCGCCCGCGCCCACAAACAGCGACACGGCAAACAGCGCCCCGCGCCCGATTGCGCGGAATGGATGCCCGCTTTCCCAGGCCTCCACAAATGGTTTCTTGAATGCATCCCACAGCTCGCCGGGATGGGTGATGCCGTGCACCAGGCCCTGGAGGGTGTCGATCGGGTGGGTGGCGGCGTGCCACAGCCCGCCGATCATGTCCTTGCCTTCGTCGATGACTCCGCCAAAGAAGTCGCCGATGCTGCTCAAAATCCCGCCGCCATCGGCCTCCCCGCTGCCCGCGGCCGCCGCCACGGCGCCGGCCAACGCCGCCGCGCCGCCCACCAACGTGCTGACGCTGCTGGCCCCGCCGATGGCGCCAAAGGCTCGGAACACGGCCGCGGCCGCCTCCTCAGCCTGTTTCATCTCGCGGCTGATCGCCTGAGTGGTCTGCTGCGCGGCTTGCAGGGCGCTGCCCAGGCGTTTGAGCCTCGGCAGCACCGAGCTGCTCATTTCCTGATAGAAGGCCTTGGCGCCCTGGCCGACCCAATCGCCGCCCTCCAGCACCTGCATTTGCTGCTGGATGGCTTGCAGGCTGGCGCCCGCCGCCTCGGCGGCGGCGCCAAAGCGCTGGGCCACCTGGCCCAGTTGGTCATAATCGGCGCGAATACGTGGGACAGCCAAGCTGGCTCCAAAACTTACGACAACTGGACCATGGCGATTGGCCCGTGTCGATTTTGACCGGTTTTGAACGGATATGCGGCGCGCGAACCTTTGCGCGTGTCTGGATGTTAGCATCCGCGCCCCAAACCCGCAATGACCAATTAGGGGGACTTACTCATCGGGGAAAAGCGCCATCCACTACAATGTCCCCAACAGGAGAAACCCGATGCAACTCGATTCTACATACGCCGTCTTGTGGGATATGGATGGCGTTCTGGTCGACAGCGGCGATTTCCACTACATCGCCTGGGCCGAGACCATCACACGTGAAGGCCTGCCGCCCTACACCCGCGCGCAGTTCAACGCCTCGTTCGGGATGGACAACCGCGGCGTGCTCACCACGCTGCTGGGAAGCGAACCCGAGCCGGCCTGGCTGGCGCGCGTGTCGGACGAAAAAGAAGCCGCCTTCCGTGACGCCATCCGCGGCAAGGCCAAACCCCTGCCCGGCGTGGTGTCCTGGCTGGCGCGGCTCCAGGCCGCCGGCGTGCGCCAGGCCGTGGCCTCCTCGGCCCCGCCGCCCAACATTGATCAGCTCATCGACACCATGGACCTGCGCCAATACTTCAACGCCGTCGTCTCCACTTTTGGCATGCGCGGCAAGCCCGACCCCGGCGTATTCCTGGAAGCCGCCCGCCAGGTGGGCGTCCCGCCCCAGCGCTGCCTGGTGGTGGAAGACGCCATAGCCGGCGTCGCCGCCGCCAAACGCGCCGGCATGGCCTGCCTGGCGGTCACCAACACCAACACGCGCGAAGCGCTGGCCCCTGCAGATCTCATAGTAGATAGCTTAGAAGAAGTGGGGCAGAGGGATTGGGAGCGATTGCTGGGAAATCCAGTTCTATAGTCAGTCTGTGAATGAGATCCTCAGAAAAAACGTGCGGCGTGTTAATGTCGATCTCATCGACATCAACACGCCGCACGTTTTTTCTCAACTAATCGGTGCTGTTGTTAGGCAGGAGCGCGCCCAATTGGCGCAGCTTCCCCATTTCGTCATGAAACTGCCAGGCGGCCGCCGCAATCTTGCCTTCGAACAGAATGGCCAGCTCCGCGCCCGCATGGGTCACGCTCCGGCCAGTGGCTGGGATGCCCATGAACTCGCCCTGGTGGGTGCCGCTAAGGGTCACGTGCACCGCCACTCGGTCGTCCTCGGCTGTCAGATCGTCGACCCTGTATTGAATATCGGGGAACGCTTGCCGCAAGCGCTGCACCGCCTGCCGCGCCAGCGCCGGGTCGGCCAGCCCGCCGGCGTGCGCGCCCGAGCCATCCGCCCCGAAGGTGGGCGCGATGATCTGGTCCAGCCAGGCCAGGTCACCCTGGTTCACAGCCCGTTCAAAGTAGCTGCGGACGATGGCTTTGTTGCTTTCAATTCAAGAAGCACTTGGCGTCTAAATATTATGTCCGTACACTTCGCAAATATCCAGTGCCACTTCTTTGCGCGATTTTGCCGTAAAAACCACTTGTGCCACTTGTGCCACTTTAAAACAGGTACCCCCTGGCCCCGCCCACCTGTGCCTGTCTATTCTTTATTCAGTGTCTCCACCATGTTTTTGGCTTCGGCCAACCCGGCGCCGCTCAGTTGCTGCACCAGCCGGATCGCTTCCAGCTTTTGGCCTTCGGCCAGTTGGGCGCGCACCTGGCGCACATCGTCCGCGCCCAGCGGTCGGGCCATTCGCCCGCCCGTGCTGCTCACGCGCCGCACGAACACCGCCACAGCGCCCACCGCGGCGATTCCAAAGATCACAAAATAGACCACGGCCAGCACCGCGAAGACGCTGGTCACCGAGGCCGGGCTGACGCCAACCGCGCCGACGCATTTCAGGCTGACGTAAACAATCGCTTCGCCCTGGTCGTTGCCCGGCAGCTCAATCTGCTGCAAGCTGGTGCCGGCCGGGCACACCAGCGGGGACGTGAGCTGCATGGTCGCGGGCACGATCACACTTCCCGGCCCGGCGCACATCACAGCGGCGAATAAGGCCAGCGTCAGCGGCACGAACACGCGGCCGATCCAGCGCTTGCGAGCGGACGGCCGCGCGCTGCGTTCAGGTTTGAACATGCAGTAGACCTTTCAATGTTCGTGCATTTTCAATGGCGTAGCCTCGGCCGTCATTGCCAAAATAGGCCCACACCTGCCGGCCCTCGCCCTGCCAGCCGCGGATGCGCTCGGCCCACGCTTCCAGGTCGGCGTGCGCGTAACTGCCGCCGGCATGTTGCCCGCCATGAAAGCGCAGATAGACCGTGCTGGCTGTGGCGCGCGGCGGCACCTCCCACGGGGGCAAATCGTGGATGCAGTGGGCGACGTTATAGCGCTCCAGCAGGCGAAAAACCTCGGTCGTAAACCAGCTCTGATCGCGGAATTCCACCACGTGCGTGCGGCCATGCGGCAGGGTCTTTAGGAACTGCTCCAGGCCCGGCAGGTCAGCGTGCCAGTAGGGCGGCAGTTGATGCACAATTGGTCCCAGGTGGTCACGCAGCCGCGCGGCATCCGCGAAGAACACCCACAGCGGGTCCTTGGAGTCTTTGAGCTTCTCCACGTGCGTCAGGTAGCGGCTGGCCATCACGGCGTAGCAGAAGCCCGGCGGCGCCTGCTCGCGCCAGGCGTCGTAGTCGGCCTCGGCCGGCAGCCGGTAAAACGAGGTGTTGATCTCGGCGGTGTCAAATTCGGTCGCGTAAAACGCGAACCAATGCGACCGGCGCAGCGTGGTTGGGTAGAACAGCCCGCGCCAATGCGGGTAAGCCCAGCCCGCGGTCCCGATGCGGACGCTCACCCGGCCTTATTTCGTTCCGCCACGATCTGAGCCATGATCGACAGCGCAATTTCTTCTGGCGTGTGGCCGTTCAGCTCCAGCCCGATCGGCCCCTTGATACGCGCCACTTGCTCGGGGGTGAGCCCCTCGTCCAGCAGCCGCTGGCGGCGCTTGGACTGGGTGTTGCGGCTGCCCAGCGCGCCCACATAGAAGGCCGGGCTGGGCAGCACCAGCTTTAGCGCCGGGTCGTCCAGCTTGGGGTCGTGCGTCAGCATTGCCACGGCCGTGCCACGCGTCAGCGGGATATCGGCCATCGCCTCGTCCGGCCAGGCCTGCACCAGTTTGTCCACGTGTGGGAAGCGCGCCTCATTGCCGAAATACTTGCGCGGGTCCACCACGATGGTCGTATAACCCAGCACCTTGGCCAGCGCCACCAGCGCAATGGTAATGTGCACCCCGCCGACAGCAATCAGGGTGGGGGGCGGCAGCACCACTTCCACAAACGCTTCCACGCCTTCCGCCAGCGTTGCTCGCCGCGAGGTCCCCTGGGCCAGCGCTGCCTGCGCCAGGTCAACAGCCGCCACATCTCGCGCGGGGCTGCCCAGGCTGCCCCAGCGCAAGCCCTTCTCGCCGGCCAGCACCGCCTTGCCCAACAGTTCCGCTGGGCCGGTCACCACGGTCACCACGGCAAACGGGACATTATCAATCAGCGCGGCGCGCTCGGCGGCAAAAAAGTCGGGCGGCAGCGGCTGCACAAACACGTCGATGCTGCCGCCGCAGGCCAGCCCCACCTCCCAGGCAGTCTCGTCCGCCACGCCAAAGTGCAGCAAGCGCGCCGCGCCGCTCTTCAGCGCCGCCACGCCCTCGTCATATACCGCGCCCTCCACGCACCCGCCGCTGACCGAGCCGGCCATCTGCCCGCCCGGCGTCAGCGCCATCTTGGCCCCGGCCTGCCGCGGCGACGAGCCCCAGGTCTGCACCACGGTGGCCAGCGCCACCGGCTGCCCTTCGCCCTGCCACTGTTCGATGGTATCCATCACGTCGCGCATCGCTAACGCCTCCTGGGCCCGTCCAACTTGGCCAGCCGGTCCGCCAGCGCTTCCAGGCTGGCCAGGTTGTGCACCGGCAGAAAATCGTCCACATACGGCAGCGCCGCCTGAATGCCGCGTGTCAGCGGCTCATACTCGGGCGAGCCCAGCAGCGGGTTGAGCCAGATCAGCCGGTGGCTTGTCCGCTGCAGGCGGGCCATTTCGCGCGCCAGCAGGTCCGGCTCGCCGCGGTCCCAGCCATCGC
>JAYTFQ010000153.1:0-5831 GCA_043734225.1 Anaerolineales bacterium
GGGCGATGAAATCGCCCGCCCCGCGGCACACGTTTTTCCCAAAGTTTTCATTGATCTCGCTGGCGAGCCTGAGCAGATACCCGCGGGAGCTTTAATCAAATCGCCGTAAGCCTGGCATCGGTCCCCTTCGTCACCCGGCAAGTTCAATCGCTGTCACGGCTGTACTGGGTAAGCTTGCCTGAAGTGGCCGGATCGAACGGCTCGATCACCAGCGCCGCGTGCGGCCCAAACACGCCCAGCAGCGCGGCCCGGATCGCGGCCTCATCGTAATCCGGCGCGGCCACGCCAAATTGCAACTGCCCGTTGCGACTCTGGTGCAGCCGATATTGCGCCAGAGCCAGCGGCTTGAGTGCCGCTGTCACATCGATGTTGTTCACCGGGCGTCCGTCTGCCGCCAGAAAGATCACCGGCGCGCGGCCCTCCAGCCCCACCAGCCGCAGTTGCCGCGGGTCGCTGGCATCCAGGCTGGCCCAATCGCCGGTGCGATAGCGCAGCAGCGGCAGGAACGGATTGAAGCCGCCGGTGAGCGTCACCTCGCCACGCGCGCCGGGCGGGCAGGGCGCTCCGTCCTCGTCCAGCACCTCCACATACAGCCGCGACTGCAGCAGCCAATGCCCGCCGCCACCCGGCGCCGTGACCGCCACCGGCCCGGCCTCATTCAGCGAGTACACATCTACCACCGGGCAGCCAAAGCGCGCCTCCAGCTCTTGCCGCAAGCCGGGCAGCAGCGCCATGGAAGTGGACACCAGCGCCAAGGGGCGCAGGCTGACCGGCAGCCGCGCCAGCTCGGCCAGCGACACCGGGTCCCCGGTGATGATCTCCGGCCGGCAAGCCTCCAGAAACGCTGACCGGTCGGCCGGATCGCGCCAGTCGTTGGGGTGCAGGTTGACCTTGGCCAGCCCAGCCTGGTTCAGATACGCCGCCAGTGCCGCGTAGGTATAAGTCGTCGCCTGAAAGCACACTACCACCACGCTGGCCGGCGGGCTGGCCGCCCCGGCGGCGTTGAGCGGCACGCCATAGGCGGCCAGCGCGGCGCGCAGCAGCGGCCAGTAGTGCGACAGCGCTTCAGGATGGGTGAGAATGTTCAGTGGGTGGCCGGTGGTGCCGGAGGTCTGAAAGACGATCAGGCCGTCCAACGGCTGCGCATCCGGCACAAACGCCCACGGCGCGCGGCTCAGGTCTGCCCGGTCGCTGGTGGGTAAGTCGCTAAAGCGCTCAGGCGGATTGGGGTCGCGATAGGCCGGCACCTCCCGGCAGCATAACGCCGCGAACGCCGCCACCCACGGCGGCAGGCCGCCGGCCGCCCAGCCGCGCGGCCCGGCCAGCAGGTCGCGCTCAAAAGCCGCCACGCGCGCCACCCCGGCCGCGTTCAGCCGGTCCACGCCCAAATGGTTGAAGCGCGGTGCCTGCGCGTGCTCTTCCAGCCAGCGCAGCCGCGCCTGGCCGGCCGCGCTCAGCAGGGGGAAACGCGCCGCGTAACCGTCCGGTCCCCGGATCGTCATTCGCGCATCGCTTTGGCGTTGGCTTCCGCTTCGGCCTTGGCTTGCATCGCCGCGCGGATTTGCTGGGCGCGCTGCTCCGCCTGCTGCGAGGCCTTAATCACCCGCTGGCGCTCGGCGGCATTCAGCGTCGCCAGCCGATCCTGCGCCTGGGCAATGTTCTCGCCCGCCGGCCGCAGCCCCAGCTCGCGCAGGCACAGCCGCGCCAGCTCTTCGCGCCGGTCGGCGTCCGAGACGAAATTCGCCGTGGCGGTGGTGGCGGCCAGCTCCGTCAGCCCCTGGCTCAGCAGCCGCAGCGCCGCCTCCGCAAACCTGGGCCGGGCCACAAACCACTCGTCGTGCAGCAACCAGCATGCCAGCAGCGCCAGGCTCAGCCGCGCCCGGTCGGCCTTGCGGTTGCGCGAGCGGAACGGGCCGGCCGCGGCGGCCGACAAGCCCTCACCGCCCAGGTCGCGCAGCAGATCCGAGACCACCGCATCCACATGCACCGCGCCCGTCTCCCCCACGCGCGGCAGCGTCAGGAATTCCGGCGGGCATTCCGCCAGGCGGCGTGTCAGCGTTTCGAGCGGTGGGCCTTCAGTGTTCATGGCGCCAGCCTCTCAATCGTCCACGCTCCCGGCTCGGCCAGCGTATAGCGCACCCGGTCGTGCAATTGGTCGCTGCGCGCCTGCCAGAACTCGAACAGCTCCGGCCGCACGCGATAGGCCCGATAGGTCGGCGGGCGGCTGATCGGCTGGCGCTCGCGTCCGGTCAGCAGCGCCAGAAACGGTTCTTCCAGCACCGCTCGGTCCGGCACCACGTCGCTCTGCCGTCCTACCCAGGTGGCGATTTGCGATTCGCGCGCTCGCTTGCGGAAATACTCATCGGCGCTGGCGTCGTCCAGCAGCGATACCTCGCCTTCAATGCGCACCTGCCGGTCCAGCTCGGCCCAATAAAACACCAGCGCCACCCACGGCTGGCGCTGCGTGTCCGAGATCTTGGGGCTGCGGCTGTCGGTGGCAAAGTCGAAGCCACGCTCGTCGTAGCCGGCCAGCACCACCATGCGCGCCGTGGGGCGGCCGAGCGCGTTCACCGTGGCCAGGCTCATGGCGCGCGGCTGGCGCACACCGGCGGCCCGCGTTTGCTCAAACCACAACCGGAATTGCGCCACCGGGCTGGCCGCCGCCTCGCGTGGGCTAAACCCGCCGGTCTCGGGCAGCATCAGGCCGCCTCCGCCCACTCAAACTTGCCAGACACCTGTGTGCTCGGGCAATCGTGGCAGGCCGCGGCCAGCGCCCGCCGCCGTTCGGCGGCGAAGCGCGCCGGCAGCTGTGCCAGGTCGGCAGCGCTCCGCAGCTGGGCGCTGGGCACGCCGTAGCCGCCGCTCGTAAATGAACACGGGGCCACGCGCCCGGCTGGGTCCACAAACAGGAACTCGGCGCCGGGATGGCAGTCCGCCACCGGCGCGGGCACGCCCGCCGCCGCATCGCCCACCCGGCCCAGATAGCGCGCGCTGCCCAGCAGCCGCAGCCCGCCCGCCAGCAGCCGCTGGCGCATGCCCGGCAGCTCGCCGCGCAGCCAGGCAACGTCCTCCGGCTGCAAGTGTTCTTGCGCGTAATACGGTCCGGGCGGCTGCCCGCCCAGTGTGTTGAACGTCACGTCTTCGATCCCCCACGTCGCCAGTTCCTCGCACAGCGCTTCCACCGACCGCAGGTTGGAGCGCATCAAAATCGTGTTGGCCCGCAGCTTGGGCCCGTGCCCGCGCCGCTGCTTGATCTCGCGCAGCCCGCCTACGCCCGCCCGCAGTTGCTCGAACAGCCCGGCCGCGCCGCGGCCGGCGTCGTGCGCCGTCGCCAGCCCATCCACGCTGACCGTGATCTCCGCGTACATCTCGGCCAGGTGGTCGATCAGCCCCGGCCGGTCCAACTGCCAGCCGTTAGTCGTCAGCCCGAGCGCCAACCCCAGTTCGTCGTGCAGCCGCGTGCCGGCCGCCTCCAGCGGCGCCCAGGTCAGCGGCTCGCCGCCCAGCCAGCTCACCAGCACCGGCCGCTGGCTGGCAGCGGCGTACTCAGCCAGCACCTTGCCAAACGCCAGCACATCTTCGCGCCGCGCCGCCTGCCGTGGCCGCCGCAGCCGCCGATTGTATTCGCAGAACCAGCAGCTCAAGTCGCACGTTTCCGTCACGCGCCACACCACCACCAGCGGCCGCGGCACTCAGTCCGCCTCGCGCGTGTATTGAATGACCTTGTGGTCGCCGGCGCCTAGCGTGTCGAGCGGCACAATGTCAATGGCCTGCGCCGCTCCAAACAGCTCGCGGAGCGCAGCACGCAGGGCCTCCGGCGCGGCGCTGGCGGGCGGCGCCGCCAGTCGCAGCCCGCCGCCCGCCGCCTGGTGCAGTTGAAAGGCCGGCAGCGCGAACGGCCTCAGCGCGCCGGTCACGTCGATGTTGTTGATGGCCTGCCCCGCCGCGCCGTGAAAGGTGACCGGCGGCCGGCCTTCTAGCCCGGCCAGCGCCGGCCAGCCGCCGGCCCAGGCCAGGCTGGCGAAATCGCCGGTGCGGTAGCGCAGTAGCGGCAGAAAGGCATTGAAGCCGCCCGTCAGCGTGATCTCGCCGCGCTCGCCCGGCCCGCACGGCCGGCCGCCTGCATCCAGTATCTCCACGTACAGCCTCGGCTGGAGCAGGACGTGTCCGGCGGGCGTGGCCGCCGCGATCGGCCCGGCCTCGTGCATGGCGTACAGGTCGATCAGCGGGCACTGGAAGCGCGCTTCCAACTGCTGGCGCAGCCCAGGCAGCAGCTGCATGGCGGTGGAGATGAGGGCCTTGGGCTGGTGCTGAACCGGCAGGTCGGCCAGTACGGCGAACGAAAGCGGGTCGCCGGTGAACACCTCCGGCCGGCAGGCGTCGATGTACCCTGCCCGGTCTGCCGGGTCGCGCCAATCATCCGGGTTGAGGTTGATCTTGGCGAACCCCGCCCCGCCCAGGTACGACAGCACCGACGCATACGTGTATGTTCGCCGTTGCTGGCACACCAGCAGCAGCGCCACACCCAGCCGGCCGGTGGCGGGGTCGCGCCCGCCCGCCAGCGTCACGCCGTGCAGCCGCAGCGCCGCCTCCAGCAGGGGCAGATAGTTGGAAGCCGCTTCCGGGTGCGACAGCACCGCCAGCGGCTGGCCGGTGGCGCCGGAGGTGTTGTAGACGATCAAATCCTCCAGCGGCAGCGTGTCCGGCACAAACGCCCACGGCGCGCGGCTCAGGTCGGCGCGCGTGCTGGTGGGCACGTCTTGCAGCCGGCTCGGCGCGCCGCCATAGCACCGGTAGAACGGCACCTCCCGGAAACATTCCTCGATAAACCCAGCCACCCACGCCGGCATCGCGCCCGGCTGCCAGCCCTGGGCGGCGCGGACCTGCTGCTCAAACGCCCGCACGCGCGCCAGCCCAGCGGCGCTCAGCCGGTCGCCGCACTCGTGGTTGAAGCGCGGCGCGGCTGGATGCTCGCGCAGCCAATCCAGCACCAGACGGCTGCTCTGGGTCAGCCAGGGGTAACGCTCGTCTTGGGTCAGCGCGCCAGCCATATGCGTTTACTCCCGCGACGATTGCGCCGCGGCCTCTTCGGCCGCTTTCTTTTGCATGGCCTCGCGCACGGCCTGCGCCCGCGCCTCAGCCTGCCGCGCCGCCGCCAGCACCCGCTGCCGTTCGGCCGAGCTGATGGTGGTCAGCCGGTCGGCCGCCTGCGCCGCGCTTTCCCCGGCCGGCCGCAGCCCCAGCCCGCTCAGGCACACGCGCGCCAGCTCCTCGCGCCGGTCCGGGTCGGAAACAAACTTGCCGGCCACGTTCAAATCGGCTAGCTCGTTCAGCCGGCTGGTCAGCAGCGCCAGCGCGACCGCGCCAAAGCGCTGCCCCTGTCGGAACCACGGGTCGCCCAGGAGCCAGGCGGCCACCAGCACCAGCGCCAGCCAGTTGCGCTGCGGCGCGGCCTGCTCGCTCCCGCGCGGCTGGAACACCTCTGCCTGCGCCGGCGTCAGCAGCGGCCCGCCCAGGTCGCGCGCCAGGTCAGCCACCACCGCCGCCACGCGCACTTGCCCATTCCGCCCAATGCGCGGCTCGGCCATAAATTCCGCCGGGCACTCGGCCAGCCGGCGGGTCAGTGCTTCGAGAGGCGGGCCTTCAGTTTCCATACGAAACCTTAGCCACGAATTGCACGAATTTCACGAAAGGATTCCGATTTTCTTTTCTTTGTGTAACTCGTGTCATTCGGTAACTGCCCAGCCATGTGGCGCGGACCTTACACCGCAAGCAGCGAAATCAATGATGTTTTGGCCGAATGGGATGCCGTGGCCAGACGTTTGTCGGGC
>JAYTFQ010000154.1:0-7172 GCA_043734225.1 Anaerolineales bacterium
TGAAAGTTGCAGGCGAGTTCGGTGATCGGCATGGGCGGTGGCGGTTAGCGGGTCGACGAGTCAATTGGTCGATTGGTAAATGGTAATTGATTATTGGTGTTTGGAAATAGGCCATTGGTGCCGGCGGCGCGTGGCTGGGCTCAGGCCGGGCCATCTTACGGGCAGTTTGGCCTCGAGCTGTGACGGGCTGTTCCGGCCACCAGCAGTATTGTAGACCAGGCGCGAGAAGCGTGTTGCCGGTCTCGGGCGGCGGGTCAGGCGGCGCCCGTTGGGGGCGTTCAAGAGCAGGTCAGGGCTGTGGGCTGGCCGTGTCGGGCGGGGAGATGTGGCGGCTTTTTGTGGGAGTGACGAATGCATCCCGGGAATTTCGCGCCAGGTTTATCGATTGTCGCGCCAGATGAGGCGGCTACTTTGTCACCAGCGGCAAATGCAGCGCGCAGCGCTGCTGCAGCTTGAACACGTCGGTGACGCCGTCGCCGTTGAAATCGCCAAAGCGCAGTTGGTCGGGCGGGGTGGTGTCGTATGCGAGTTGCATGTCGTCGAAGCCGGTATTGTTTTTATTTATATGCGAGTACATCCACTGGTAAGCGCCGTCGAGACGGAGCGTGGTATAGAAGAAGTCCGTGCCGCCGTAGCCGTCGGGCGTGCTAGGGAGGGGGTCAAAATTGCCAGCCAGGAGGACGTTGTGCACACCACGTGGGCGCGTCGCAATGTACTGAAACGAATTGGAGCCCGCCGAAGAATAGTACCAATCGTAATTTACGCCCCCTGCCGGCAGGGTGGTAAACACATCCGTGTGGCCATCGTAATTGAGGTCGCCAAAGGCCATCGCGGATAGGGGCTGCGTATAACTAAATATCTGTTGGTAGCTGGCTGTACCGCTGTAAGATACTTCCCAGCCCAGTTCCCCGCCGCTCAAGTCCTGCAGTGTAAAGACGTCGGTCTTCCCATCGGCGTTGAAATCGCCAAAGCGCAGTTGGTCCAGCGGGGTAGTGGCGGCGGCCAGGTTTTGAAAACTGTCGGTGCCGCTGAATGACACCCGCCACTGCAGCAAGCCGCCGCCTTGGTCCAGGGTGGAAAAGACATCGGTATAACCGTCGCCGTTGAAATCGCCAAAGCGCAGTTGGTCGGGCGGCGTGTCGGCGAAGGCTAGGTCAGTCCAGTCACTCCAGTTGGTGCTGGCAGTCCCCGGCCCAGGAGACACATAGCGCCAGCGGTAATCTCCCCCGTCCATGGGCACAGCGCTGAAGACATCGGACCGGCCATCATGGTTGAAGTCCAGGTATCCCTTTGACGAGTCGGTGGGGTCGTTGTAGCCGCGGTCGAAGCGCAGATCGCTCAGCGGCAGGCCCTCGGGGTCAGAATGCACCAGGACCCAACTGGTTTGCCCGAAATACGAGACGTACCAGTCCGAGACACAGCCGGTTGACGAGCTGACGACTCCGGCCGGGCCGGCGGGCGCGGTCCGGTCCGCGACCACAGGCGGCCTGGGGCCGGCTGCAACTGGCCCGGCGGCCAGCAATGGCACCACCAACAGCAGAGCCACCCAACGGTTTCTCATTGGCATCCTCATTCGCGAACCTGGCCTTGGCTCCGGGCGTTGCTCATCGAGTGCGGCGCGCCTGCCCGGCTAGCGTGGCCCATGATAGCAGTTAATGCGGGCCAGGTTTAGCCCGTATGCGACGGGCCGGGTCTGGCTATAATGGGGTCATGCATGAGTTACTGACCGAGCCCCAAGCCGCATTCCTGCGAGACGAGAAGGAAGCCCTGGCCGAGATCCAGCAGGCGCTGGGCCGCCTGGACGTGCCGCGCGAGGCGCTGGCGACGCTCCAGAAGGCCATCCTGCAGCTCGATGAGCTGTTTTTGCTGGTGGTAGTGGGCGAGTTCAACGCCGGCAAGTCGGCCCTGATGAACGCGCTGCTGGGCGCCGGGCCGGAGCGCGTGCTGGCCGAGGGCGTGACGCCCACCACCTCGCGCGTCACTCTGGTGAAGTGGGGGCCGCAGGTCACCGAAACGGTGGTGGACGAGAACTTCACCGTCTACACCCATCCCCTGCCGCTGCTGCGCGAGCTGAATATCGTCGATACCCCCGGTACCAACGCCGTCATCCGCGAGCACGAGCGGCTGACCGAGGAGTTTGTGCCGCGTAGTGACCTGGTGCTGTTTGTCACCTCGGCCGACCGGCCGCTGACCGAGAGCGAACGCCAGTTCCTGGAGCGCATCCGGGCCTGGGGCAAAAAGGTGGTGGTGGTCGTCAACAAGGCCGACATCCTCGAAACCGAGGCCGCCCAGCAGGAGGTGCGCGATTTTGTGCGCCAGCATGCCGCCGCGGTGCTGGGCTTCGAGCCGGAGCTGTTCCTGGTCTCGGCCCGGCTGGCGCGGCAAGCCGCCCTGGCCACCGACGCGGCGGCCGGGCGGGTGCTGCGCGCCGCCAGCCAACTCGACGCGCTGGAGCAATACATCCAGGCCACGCTGGACGACCGGGCCCGGCTAAAGCTTAAGCTCACCAATCCGCTGGGCGTGGCCGAGCACATTGCCGAGCAGGCGCGCACCGCCGCTGGCGCGCAGGCCGAGACCCTGAGTGAGGACACGCAGACCGTGGCGGCGCTGGAAGGCGTGCTGGCGGGCTTTGGGCAAGATTTGCGCGGCGAGCTGGGGCCGCGACTGGCCGAAGTGGAAAACATCCTGGTGCGAATGCAGGAGCGCGGGTCAGACTTCTTCGACAGCACCCTGCGCCTGACCAATATCGTCAACCTGGCGCGCGGCGACCGGGTGCGGGCAGACTTTGAGCAGCGCGTGCTGGCCGATGTGCCCAAGCAGATTGAAGAGCGCGTGCAGCGCCTGATCGACTGGCTGGTGCAGAAAGACCTGGGCCAGTGGCAGCAGATCATGGCGTACTTGCAGCGCCGCCAGGCGCGCTACACGGAACACCTGGTTGGCGGCCCGGCCGCGCCGCTGGATGCCCGCCGGCGCGAGTTGATCGACTCAGTGGGGCGGACCGCCACGGCGATTGTGGAGACATATAACCGGGACGAAGAAGCCCGCGCGCTGGCTTCCAGCGTGGAGGCGGCCGTGGCGCAGGTGGCGCTGATCGAGGTGGGGGCGGTGGGGTTGGGCGCCGTGGTGCTGGCGGTGCTGGCCTCCGCGCCGCTGGATATCACCGGCGTCCTGGCGGCCGGCACCATCGCCGTGGTGGGGCTGTTTGTCATCCCTTACAAGCGCCAAAAGGCCAAAGAGGATTTCCGCGGCAAAATCGAAGCGCTGCGCGCCCGGCTGCAAGGCGCGCTTACCACGCAGTTCAACGGCGAAGCTGAGAACATGATCGCGCGCATGCAGTCCGGCGTGCAGCCTTACACGCGTTTTGTGCGCGCCGAGCGCGAGCGGGTGGACACCAGCCTGAATGCGCTGGACGGGGTGCGGCAGCGGCTGTCAGCGCTCAAGGCGCGGGCGGAACAAGTCAGTCAGTGAGCGACTTCAATTAAATAAGTCTCGTATTCAGCGGGCGGTCGATGAAATCGACCGCCGCTGAATACGAGTTTTCAATAATCTTCCTTTAGAACAGCTTCGCCTGCCCCGTAGCCCCACCAGACTGCTCCCACTGCGCGTAGCCATGCGCTTTCAGCCAGGCCGGGTCCGGCGCCCAGCCGAACAGGGTCAAGTCTATGCGCTCTTTTTCGTCAAAGACCACCCCTTCGTCTTCCAGAAGGTTGCGCTGCACCAGCACGCCCATGCCTGGCCGGGCGCTGATCTTGCCTTGGCCGTTGATCACCCGCTGCCAGGGCACCTCGTCCGGGCAGGCGGCCATGGCGCTGCCCACCCAGCGCGGCGCCAGCCGCAGATAAGCGCCCAGGTCCACACCCTCTACCAGCGGCACCAGTTTGGCGATCTGCCCATACGTCGCCACTCGGCCGGAGGGGATGGTCTGCACCAGTTCATACACGCGCGCGTTGTAGGCTTTGGGGTTTGGCGGGTTGGTGAACGACATGGCCTGAGTATAATCCAACCTTATTTTCCCGCGGTCGCCGGCGCCGAGATTCACGGAAACCGAGGAAATCAAGGGTGTTTTGGCCCGATCCGAGAATCGGCTCTCGGAATCCGGTATAATTGGCTTGTGCCCCCTACGTTTCGTTGGATAATTAGCCTATCAGTATTACTGGCCGCCTGTGCCGTGAACCCGGTCACCCCACCGGCTGTCACCGACGCCAGCCAACAGACAGGGTTGGTCGCCAGCGCAACGGCGACTGAAGCCTCCCCCGCAGTTGTTCTCACTGGCGGCGCTGCCGCCGCCAACGGCGCTTCCGCGGTCAGTTCCACCAGCGCAGCCGGCCCTAACAGCGCGGCCAGCACCACAAGCCAGTCCGTGGTCACTCAGGCCGCTCGACTCGCTGGCACGCCCGGGCTCGGCGGCACGACCAGCGCAGTCGCCACGCAGGCCGTCACAGCGAGCGGCCCCACGGCCAGCCCCACGCCGCTGCTGGTCATTATTGCGAATGTGGGCCTGGTTCCGGCGCCCACTGCCACCCGGCCGCCAGCCATTTCTGCCGTGGCGAAGCCCAAGCCCACCACGGCATCAGGCTCGACCGTGGCACCGACAGTTGCGCCCGCCGCGAGTGACGTGCCGGCAGTCACCGATGTGCCGGCGCCGACATCCGTGATCGTGGCGCCGCCTCTTTCAGGCGATGTGGCTGCCGCCGAACTATATTGTGTGGACTTGATTAATGCTCAGCGCACCGCTTTGGGGCTGGCGCCCCTGGCAGCAGACCCAGGATTGATGGATATTGCGAATAGCCGAGTGGCCGATATGGTTGCACGCGGCTACACCGGACATAATGACCCGGTCACCGGCGTGGCGCTTGGGCCGGCGCTCATGCAGGCCGCGGGCTATGCCCCAGTCGGTGAGAATTGGTTTGGCACCCGCCTTGGCCCGCCAGGCAACGCTGATGTGGCCATGCGCTGGTTTATGACCGATGCGCCCCATTACCAGAACATCCTCAATCCACGCTATTCAGGCGTTGGTATCGGCATCGCGTATAACGGCGCGCAGTGGCTCTTGATACAGGATTTCGGCGGCAAATAAGCATGAACAATCAGGAATTGGCGCGGGTTTTTGACAATATAGGCGATTTGCTTGAAATCAAGGGCGAGATTGTTTACAAGATTCTGGCCTACCGGCGCGCGGCCGACAGCTTGCGCGACTATGGCCAGGACGCGACCGTGGCCTGGAAAGCCGGCCAATTGCGTGAGATACCCGGCGTGGGCGAGGCCATCGCGGCCAAAATCGACGAGTTGCTGCGCACCGGCAAGCTGGAGTTTTACGAGAAGCTCAAGCAGGAGATTCCGGAGGGCCTGGTTGAGCTGATGGCCGTGCCGGATGTGGGGCCTAAGAAGGCCGCGCTGTTCTGGAAGAAGCTGGACATTACCACCGTGGCCAGGCTTGAGGCGGCGGCGCGCGCCGGCCCGTTGCGCGACCTGGCCGGCATGGGCGAAAAATCCGAGGCCAAGGTGCTGGCCGGCATCGAGTCACTGGCGCGGCGGGCCACCGGCCGTTGGCCGCTGGGCCAGGCCTGGCCGCTGGCGCAGGAGATCCTGGTCTTCTTGCGCGCCCTGCCGGGCGTGGAGCAGGCGGAGGCCGCCGGCAGCCTGAGGCGTATGAAGTCCACCATCGGCGACCTGGACTTTCTAGTGGCGGCCAGGCGGGCCGAGCCGATTATGGAGGCCTTTGTCGGCCATCCGCTGGTGGTTCGGGTGCTGGGCCACGGGCCCACCAAGTCGTCGGTGGAGTTTTCCAACGGCTTGCAGGCCGATTTGCGCGTGCTGCCGGCCGCGCGCTGGGGCACGCTGCTGCAATACTTCACCGGCAGCAAGGAGCACAGCGTTAAGCTGCGCGAGCTGGCGCTGCGCCAGGGCCTGTCGCTGAGCGAGCATGCCTTTGCGGCGGTGGACGATCCGGAGCGAGAAACGCTGTGCGCCACCGAGATCGAGGTCTACCGCACGCTGGGGCTGCCGTACATCCCGCCTGAGCTGCGGGAGGATCGCGGCGAGATCGAGGCCGCCCAGAAAGGCGCGCTGCCGCGGCTGGTGGAGGTGCGCGATCTGCAGAGCGAGCTGCACTCCCACACCACCTGGAGCGACGGCACGCTCGGCATCCGCGAAATGGCCCAGGCGGCGCGCAGCCGCGGGTTGAAGCTGTTGGCCATCACCGATCACTCGCAAAGCCTGGGCGTCACCGGCGGCCTGACCCCCGAGCGTCTGCGCGCCCAACGGCGCGAAATCGACAAAGTCCAGGGCGATATGGGCGGGGGGTTTAGTCTGCTCCAGGGGGCCGAGGTCGAAATCCGCGCCGACGGCCAACTCGATTACAACGACGACACGCTCGGCGATCTGGATATTGTGGTGGCCTCGCTGCACACCAGCCTGCGCCAGCCGCGCGAAGTCGTCACGGCCCGGCTCATCCGCGCCATGCAGAGCCGGCATGTGGACATCATTGGCCATCCCACCGGCCGGCTGCTGCCCGAGCGCGACGGCGCCGACCTGGACATGGAAGCTGTGTTGCAGGCCGCGGCCCGCTCCGGCGTGGCGCTGGAGATTAACGCCAATCCGGCCCGCCTGGACCTGGACGACATTTACGCCTACCGGGCGCTGGAGCTGGGCTGCCTGCTGGCGATTAACACCGACGCCCACGCGCCCGGGCATTTTGATTTCGCCCATTTTGGGGTGGGCATTGCCCGCCGGGCGTGGGCCACGTCGGATAAGGTCATCAACACCTGGCCGTCGGAAAAACTGCTGCACTGGCTGGATGCCCGCGGCCACCGCCGAGCCAACCACGGTGCGCCGGTGCTCACTGATGTGGCCGTTATGCCTTCGGACCTGGATGAGCCCCCAACGCGCAAACTGCGCACGGCCGCCGAACCGCCGCCAGCCGCGCCTGCCAAAGTGAAGAAGGCCGCGCCGACGCGCGAAGCTGGCGCGAAGCCGGCCGCGCGCAAACCGGCGGCCCGCAAGCCAGACGCGTCGCCCAAGAAGAACGCCGCCGGCCCCAAACGGGCCAAGCCCTGAGCGGTTGCCAAACAACCAAATTGAACTAACATACGCCCCATGCCCGATACCATGGCGGTCATCCGCCAGGCTTTTAAGGATATCAGCGACGCCGAGCTGGAGAAGCTGTGCCAGGT
>JAYTFQ010000155.1:0-7172 GCA_043734225.1 Anaerolineales bacterium
ACTTATGTCGGCAAGGATACCGGAACTGAGCTCAGGTGGGCTCGTTTTCGATGATCACAATCTCTCGGGGTGGGCCTGAATTAGAGTATCACGGACAAACGGTCCACATTCTGTGGTTCCTCATCGTCGGCGTAGATGTTCAGCGCTGGCACGAGCAAGCTGCCGCCTCCAGCCGCAGATAAGAAATAATCCGTGCCAGCCGGGGAGCGACTCGCAAACGCAGTCGCTCCCCGGCTGGCAACGTCGCTCTGCCCGATGTGAAATCGCGAGACGACACATGAGTGGCGACGATAAAACCTTCTCTCCCGCGCTTACTGCCACCTTCAGCCGGCAGCAGGTCCTTTGGCGGGATAGGGTAGTCCTAATTTGGGTGGTAGGAACATTGAAAAATGTCTCGAAGCTGCCACACGCAGTATCACCATCTCCTGTTCGTCAATCGCGGCTTGAATTTCGTGGCCGTTCAACACCAGAAACGTCTCCATGGCAGCATGGCCGGGCGCTTGTTGCCATCTATAAATGGGTGGTTTTGTATGAGAGAAAAACCCAACGCGCCGCCGGAGGCTTGCATGACCCGACTATGGCGTTCCAAAACCTCGTTGACGCTGAGGTAGCGTATCGCGCCAGTCGCTGATATAGCTCGGCGTTCTTATTTAAGCACGAAATCGAACGCTTTACGGAAATCATCATCGGGAAGGTGAGCAATTCTTCAATGCTGACGCGTACCAATTCCTCCGGCGCGATCTGAAAACGCCGGGCAATTTCCTCCAGTCTCGTTGCCCGGCTGGTCTTGAACAGTTTCCAAAACGCCTATGCGCGGTGACCTGACGCCGGCGGTTGGGCGAAGTAGCCAGCGCGCCCTCTGATATGATATATAGATCGTAGCTATCTTATTTCGCTTGGCGCGTCCTGAAAAACAGCCAACCAGCCCTGGTTCCGCCCCTTGGGTGACGAATGAAGATCCCCTTCGCCGGCCGCATCCTGATTCTCGGCTGTGGGTCCGTGTCGCAATGCTTGCAGCCGCTGCTCCTCAGCCAGATGGAGATGGACTTTCGGAAGTTGACTGTAATGGATTTCGCCGATCGGCGCAGCACAGTTCCAGAGACCGTGGCCGCCGGCGCCCAGTATGTGCAAGAACGGGTGACACGGGACAACCTGGCGACCGCGCTCGGCCGGTACGTCGGCCCGGGCGATCTGCTGATTGACCTGGCCTGGAACATTGGCTGTATTGATATCGTGCAATGGTGTAATGACCACCAGGTCCTGTATATCAACACGTCGGTTGAGTTGTGGGACCCTTACGACGGGGCCGAACACAGACCGCTAGCGGAGCGCACACTGTATGTGAGACACATGGCGTTGCGCCAGGCCGCCCGCGAACGCCAGTGGCACACGACCTCCGTGGTGGAGCATGGCGCCAACCCAGGCCTGGTCAGTCACTGGACCAAGGTTGCCCTACGCGATATCGCGGCCGCCATGCTGCTGACGAACCTGGACCAGCCGCGCCGCGCGGCCCTGGAGCAAGCCCTCAGCCAGGCCAACTACGCCCGCGTGGCCATGCTGACGGGGACGAAGACCATTCACATCGCCGAGCGCGACACGCAGATCAGCCGCCAGCCCAAGGCAGTGGGCGAGTTCGTCAACACCTGGTCAATCGAAGGTTTTCGGGAAGAGGGTATCGCGCCCGCTGAGTTGGGGTGGGGAACGCACGAGAAGCGCCTGCCGCCCGGGGCGAATGTGCACAATTACGGACCCGGCAACCAAATCTATCTCGCCCAGATGGGCATCAATACCTTTCTGCGGTCATGGGTGCCCAAACACGGCGAGATCATCGGCATGCTGGTGCGGCACGGCGAGGCGTTCACGATCTCCGATCATCTGACCGTGTGGGATGAGCAGACAGGCCGGCCGCTCTATCGCCCCACCGTGCACTATGCGTATTTGCCCACCGACTCGGCTCTGGCTTCCTTGCACGAGTTCAAGATGGGCGGCTATGTGCTGCAAGCCCAGCAAAGAATCATGACCGAGGAGATTGTCAGCGGCATGGATGAGCTGGGGGTGCTTGTGCTGGGCCATGCGCTTAACGGGTGGTGGACTGGCTCGCAACTGGACATCCACGAAGCGCGGCGTCTCGCGCCCCGCCAAAACGCCACGACGCTGCAGGTGGCGGCATCGGTGCTGGGCGCCCTGGCCTGGATCATCCGCCATCCGCATCAGGGCCTGTGTGTGCCGGATGATCTGCCGCCGGATGAGGTGCTCCAGGTGGCCAACCCCTATTTGGGTCCGTGCCCGTCAACGCAAACGGATTGGACCCCGTTGCAGCAGCGATATGATCCGTTTTCGGAATATCGTGCCCAAGGCCAACGGGATGCCGGGGATTTGTGGCAGTTCGCAAACTTTGTCGTGTCCTAAGCTCACCCACACGTATCTGTGAACGCGTCGCGCCCCGGCCCGCGCCAGCAGCATCTGCTTGAGCAGGGCTGCTACTCCGGCATGTGCAGGACGTAGAGACTGACGGCCACACCCCGTGCTGGCTACCGGCGTCATCCGCTGGAATCAGGGCTAGGCCGTCCAGGCCTTGCCTTGGTGAAGGCCGTTCAAGACCGGCACGGCGACGAGTTTGGAGCCAACCTGTTGAGCTGAGGCAATGGTCGCGGGTGTAATCGTCGCCTGTTTCGTGGTCGTGCGCTTGGCAACTCTGCTGTCCAATTTCAACAGCTCGCCACGGATCCGTTCGGCTCCCCACGGACAGTTTTCGCGCGCCAGGCTCTGGATGAGGGCTATGGTCACGGCGTCCAAACGGCGTGCGGGTTGTTGCCGTCGCGGCTTGAAGCGCAAGAACCGGCGGGGCGCAACCCATTTGTTGGTTAGGTGACGGGTGTACCCCGGTCGCTTACTCGCCTCTCGCCCTGCGCGCGCTTGGCACCGGAAGCTGCGCTCGTTCCAACCTGTTGGCGAGCATTATGATTTCGCCATCAGCTCCGGGACTTGACACCTTACGTTGAAACGCGTGACGATCTCAATTTCGAACAGTGGCGGCTCAGACTCGATTCGCGTGAAGCAGGTGGCCGAGATATGACACAACGTTTACCACCAATCAACCCGCAATTTCCTCACATGCTGCACGGAGGCGACTACAACCCCGACCAATGGATTGACACGCCTGAAGTATGGGACGACGACATGCGGCTCATGACGCTCGCCGGGTGCAACGCCATGTCCGTCGGCATATTTTCCTGGATGTCTTTGGAGCCCAGGGAAGGTGAATTCGACTTCGGCTGGCTCGACAACATCCTGGACAAACTGGCCGGGAACAAAGTTTTTGCCGTACTGGCAACGCCCAGCGGGTCGAAGCCGGCCTGGCTCAGCCTGGCTTACCCTGAAACCTGTCGCGTTGACGCCCAGGGACGGCGCGCGCCGCATGGCGGCCGCCACAATCACTGCCGGACATCTCCCATATATCGAGAGAAATGCGGGCTCATCAACAGCCAATTGGCCCGTCGCTACGGGCGCCATCCCGCTCTGCTGGTTTGGCACGTTTCTAACGAATACAACGGCGAGGATTGCCATTGCTCATTATGCTATGAGGCGTTTCGCGCCTGGCTGAAGAAACGCTACCATGACAACCTCGACGAGCTCAATCATTGTTGGTGGTCGGCATTCTGGAGCCACCGGTTCACGGACTGGAGCCAGATTTGTCCCGTGGATCCCAGCATCCACGGCCTTATGCTTGACTGGCAGCGCTTCCAAACCGACCAGACAATTGATTTCTTCCGGTCGGAAACGGCCCCGCTCCGGCAGTTCGCGCCGGCCACTCCCGTAACCACCAACTTCATGGGATTCAGCCCGACACTCGATTACTGGAAGTTCGCACGTGAGGTAGACGTTGTGAGCTGGGATAGCTATCCCGCTTATCATGACCGGCCCAATGATTGGTTGGCGGCCATCGAGACGTCATTTGCCCACGATATGAACCGCTCGCTCAAACAAAAACCATTCATGCTGATGGAATGCTCACCGAGCGTCCAGAACTGGAAATTGGTCAATAAACTGAAAAGACCCGGCCTTCACGCGGTCGAGGGGCTTCAAGCCATCGCTCATGGAAGCGACACCGTCCACTACTTCCAATGGCGCAAGAGTCGCGGTGGATACGAGAAATTCCATGGCGCCGTTGTGGATCACTATCCTTCCGAACACACCCGCGTCTTCCGTGAGGTCGCCGAGCTCGGACGCACGCTTGCCTCGCTAGACGATGTTGTTGGCACGACAACATTTGCCGAGGTGGCCGTGTTATACGATTGGGAGAACCGATGGGCTCTTGACCAAACCGCGGGGCCACGCAACGAAAGAAAGGACTACCAGCCCACCTGCGTATCTCACTACCAGCCGTTCTGGAGTGCTGGGGTGGCTTGTGATGTCGTCAATGAAGAGAGTGACATTGATAATTACAAACTGCTGATTGCGCCGATGCTATATATGGTTCGCCCGGGGTTCGCCGAGCGCATTGAACGTTTCGTGCGTGGCGGCGGCACATTTGTGACCACCTACCTTTCGGGCATTGTCGATCAGAGCGACCTGTGCTTTCAGAACGGGTTCCCGGGACCGCTTCGCCCTCTCATGGGTATTTGGGCAGAGGAAATTGACGCTCTATACGACGCGGAAGCCGTGCCCGTCCTGGCCGAGCCCGGCAACGGCGCCGGTCTCCGCGGCACTTATGGCGCGAGCATCTTTTGCGATGTCATTCACGCCGAGACGGCCACCGTGCTGGCAAGGTATGGCAGTGAATTCTACCAAGGCAAACCGGCCGTCACGGTCAACCATTACGGCAAAGGCAAAGCCTACTATATCGCCAGTCGCAATGAGCCCCGATTTCAAAAGGACTTCTACGGACAGCAGATTAAGGATCTTGGCCTTCAGCAAGCACTCGGGTGTAACCTCCCCGATGGTGTTACCGCCCAAGTGCGCACGGACGGCAACCGGAAGTTCATCTTTGTGCTCGGATTCAATCGTGAGCCGGTCACGATCGATCTGGCGCCGTTTCGATATTCCGATCTGCCAAGCGGCGAACCAATAGCTGGTTCGATCAACCTGCCACCCTACACAGTGCGCATCCTTGAGACCGCAAATACCGAACCGAGTCGTTGAGACGACGGTTGACAGCGCGCCTGACGGCCTGTGTTTGGCCCCTTCTGCCAGGCATCAGCGCTGAACGGATCACAAGATGGACAGGTAACGGGCGCAGAAGACGCCAAGGCGTGGCATTTTCACCTGGCGGTGCAACCCAATCAACTGCTGACGCAACACGGCGTTCTCAGCGAGCAATTCCGAGCGGCGGCGGGTGAGATCCGCCAGCGTGCCCGTGACGAGGTTGGAGTTAGCAGGTGGCTTGATGAGACGGAAGAATTGGTTGGCGGCAGTCGGCAGACAGGTTCACAGGTGCTTGGCACAACGGGCGAACTGGTTCAATAACATGAGGAAGCCTTAGAGCGGTGTGATCTTGCATGGCGGTCAGGGCGTGTAACACAACCCAGTTAAGGACTCACAGCAGGCCGTTTTCGGGAGCCGGCCGGCTCAAGTGTGCGCGCACTTTTCCGCTTGTCAGCCAGGCAGCCGCGAGCATTAGATTGATATCACTACCAATGGGCAGCCACTGGCCGCCCTTCTGTACCCAAGCGGCCTGCACCTCTGGCGCACCGCCGACAGAGATGCCAGCCCAGACCGTAGTTTTGCGGGTCTTGGCGACGATTGTCTCAAGGGCGCTCAATACTTCGGGATGATTGGGTTGGGCAGTAAAGCCCATCGAGCCGGCAAGGTCAAATGGCCCGATCACAATACTTGTCAGGCCGGGGACGGCCAGTATCTCGTCCAGATTGTGCACTGCATCAATATGCTCAATCTGCACCACAATAATGATGCTTTCATTGGCCAGTCGGCAGAAGTCGGGCCCAGTGAGACGCCCATAGCCCGCGGCTCGGCGCGGGCCATAGCCGCGGATGCCATCCGGCGGGTAGCGACAAGCGGCTACGGCCTGGCGCGCCTCGTTGGCTGTCCGCACCATCGGCACGATCACTCCATCTGCGCCAATATCCAGCACCGGCTTGATCAGCGCCGCGTCATTCCATGGTACACGCACCAGGCCAGCTGTGTCGCTGCCCTTGGTCGCCATCAAATGCGCCTGCACCGTCTCCAGCGACAGCGCATTGTGCTCCATGTCAATCCAGACGAAATCCGAAACGCTGCATAGCGCTTCAGTGATGGTTGGATCGGTGCAAGTAATAAAACTGCCGAGACAAACTTGTCCCCGTCCGATCTTGTCCCTAAACTTGCTGGCATTTTGCATGCGGAACTCCTGAGCGTGTGGCACGCAGATGAACAGCCGGGCTCTTCAATTAGGGTTGACCCGAAACCATGCAGACATTCTCGGTGAGCCGCTTTCGCCTGCCTCCGGAATGAATATTGTAGTGGCCTGGCAGTTTTGGTGGCCCTACTCGCCAGACAAGAGATAACGCTTGCCGAAAGCCAAATGCTCGGCCATGCGGCTGGCAGCCAAATCGCCGTCACCACTTAAAATCGCGGATGCAATGCCCAAATGCTCGGCTCGGCTCATCGGCATGCGGGATGGATTCTGATTGGAAATTTGAACCGCCACCTGCATGATCTTATCCCGCTGATGCTGCATAACTTGGGTGATGGCCTGGTTATCCAGCACACCGGCCAGGAACAGATGAAAATCCGAATCGGCCTGCACGTGCCCGGTTGTGTTTTTGTTCTCCAGGTAATGCTGCTGCTCAACCAGATTCCTCTGAATGGCCTCGATCTGCTCGCTTTGCAGCGAGCCCGCAATTTGACGGACGACAAACGTTTCCAAGGCGATACGGATATCGTAATGCTCTTTGATTTCTCGAACAGTCAACTGACGCACGACGATCCCCTGTTGCGGGGAAGTGACAATAAAGCCATCGGCTTCCAGACGGTCCAACGCGGATTTTATCGGCGTCTTGCTCATGTTTAGGCGTTGCGCCAGCCTGCGCTCCGAAAGGAAACTGCCAGGCGGAAAAGTCCCATCCATGATCAGCCGTTTCAGTTCCAGGAAGGCTGTCTTTTTCAAAAGGGGTTGTAAAGGTAACTGATTTGTCTCCATCGCTACTCCCGAGTATACATAAAGTAAAGTGTCA
>JAYTFQ010000156.1:0-3727 GCA_043734225.1 Anaerolineales bacterium
CCCGCCCGCGGCTCGTTCTTTCAAAAAACCCCCATTTCTCACCCAATTCTTCTCCGCCCCGCTTGACCCTCGCCAGCCCATAAGTTATCCTGTACACAATCGCATAGATTTGATACGATTTATATCTGAATAGATAGACTTTTCATGACTTCCACACTCGTTCCGCCTCAACCCGACACCGAATGGCTGGGCCTGGGCCGCGCCGCCCGCCTGCTGGGCGTGCATCCCATCACCCTGCGCCGTTGGGCGGACCATGGCGATATCGCCGTGATGCTCACCCCCGGCAAGCACCGGCGCTTTGCCGTGGCCGATCTGCAGGCCTTCGCCGCCGAGCGCAAGCAGCAGCGCCTCACCTCCGGGCTGGAGCAAAGCTGGGCGGCCCAGGCGCTGCAGCACACCCGGCGCGAGATCAGCCAGCGCGCCGACAAACCCTGGCTGGCCGCGTATGGCGAGGCCGACCGCCAGCAGAACCGCGAGCTGGGCCGGCGGCTGATGGGCGTCATGCTGCAGTACGTCTCGCTCAGCGAGGGCGGCGAAGACTTGCTGGCCGAGGCCGTGGCCATCGGCGGGGACTATGCCCAGAATGGCCAGGCGCTGGGCCTGTCGCTGGTGGAAACATTGCAAGCCATGCTCTTCTTCCGCGACACGCTGGTGGAAGCCGCCGTGCAAATGCCCGAGGCCGCCCGCACCCGGCCGGAGGCCAACGTCCGTCTGGTGCGCCGTATCAACGGGCTGCTCAACGCCGTCCAGCTCGCCATTGCCGGTATCTACGAACAGGCCAAATCCTAAACGTGTCCACTCTCATTGATTGTTTGGGGGTCAGCCATCGCACGGCCCCCATCGCGCTGCGCGAGCAGCTCAACTATCCGCCGGCCGAGCTGGAAGCCGCCCTGCTGGACTGGCGCCTGGCCGGCCGCGGCGAGCTGGTGATCCTCTCCACCTGCAACCGGCTGGAGCTGTATGCCGTGCGCGCGCCCGGCGCCGCCGAGCCGGCCTTTGAGGCGCTGCTGGCTTTTGTGTCCGAGACGCGCGGCCATTCCGCCGCCGAGTTGAGTGACAAGTTCTACCGGCTGACCGGCAGCGCGGCCAGCGCCCACCTGGGCCGCGTGGCCGCCGGGCTGGACTCGATGGTGCTGGGCGAGCCGCAGATTTTGGGCCAGGTGGCCGGCGCGCACGCGCTGGCCGCCGCCCACGGCGCGGTCGGGCCGGTGCTGGGCGCGCTGTTCCGCGCCGCCGTGCACACCGGCAAACGCGCCCGGGCCGAGACCAGCATCAGCCGCCACCCCAGCACCATCAGCTCCGTGGCCGTCCGGCTGGCCGAGCAGGCCGCCGGGCCGCTGGCCGAGCGCCAGGTGCTGGTCATTGGCGCTGGCCAGATGGCCGAGTTGGCGGTGCAGGCCCTGCGCGGCCGGGGCGCATCCTGGATCACCATTGCCAACCGCACCGCCGCGCGCGCCGCCGCGCTGGCTGGGCGCTGGGGGGCGCAGGCCGTGGCCCTCGACGATTTGCCCCAGGCGCTGGCCGCTGCCGATGTGGCCCTGGCCGTCACCGGCGCGCCTGGCTTTGTGCTGACGCCCGAGAATGCCGGGCCGGCCCTGGCGGCGCGCCCCGAGCGCCCGCTGGTGCTGATCGACATTGCCGTGCCGCGCGACGTGGACCCCGCCCTGCGCGTGCTGCCCAACGTCCGCTACTACGACCTGGACGACCTGGAGACGCATCTGCACGGCGGGCTGGCCGAGCGCCAGCAGGCCGTGCCGCGCGTGGAGGCGATTGTGGCTGAAGAGATGGCGCGCTTCGAGGACTGGCTGCGCGCCCTGGCCGTGGCGCCCGTCATCGCCGATCTGCGCGCCAAGGCGGATGCCATCCGCCGGACCGAGGTGGACAAGACCCTGCGCCGCCTGCCCAACCTCACTCCCGACGAGCGCCAGCAGATCGAGCTCTTCTCCGAGGCGCTGGTGAACAAGCTGCTGCACGACCCCACCGGCCGCCTGAAGGCCGAGGCCGGCAACGGCCACGCCGCCGAATACGCCGCCGCCGTGCGCGAGCTGTTCGCGTTGAAGTCATGATCCGGGCAACGTGGCTTTTTGTATTGGCCGAGAGGCCCTTCCCCACAGGGGCGATTCGCGTCGCGCGCAACATTCATGGTTGGCATAAGGCAGCGCATTCGCGCTGCTGCTCAGAAACAGAAGTTGCCGATGACAGAGAGGGAGGCCCTTCGCGCGCGACCGTGATGCAAGGCCCGAGGCAACGCATTCGCGCTCAGGGTGACAATTATAGAGGGCTGGTAAAACAAGTTTCTTGTGTCGCAACAGGCTGTGCGTGGCCTGACCACTCAGGGCGGACAGCATCCCGTGATGGCAGCAATCCAGCCTCAGCGACCCTCTATGACTGTCACTCTGAGCGCGAACGCGCAGACTTCGGCGCACCATCGCGGTGGCGCGCGAAGAGCCTCCCGGCCGGTCGCGTCAACAATGATATTTTTCAGCAGGCTCTGGTATGCCCCGCACCCTAACCATCGGCACGCGCGGCTCGGCCCTGGCCCGCTGGCAGACTGAGTGGGCGCGCGCCGCGCTGGCCGCCGCCTGGCCCGGCCTGTCCATTACGCTGCACCCATTCACCACCAGCGGCGACCGCCAGCTCGACCAGCCGCTGCCCGCCATCGGCGGCAAGGGCGTGTTCACCGAGGAGCTGGAGGTCGCCCTGCTCGCCGGCGAGATCGACCTGGCGGTGCACTCGCTCAAAGACCTGCCGGTGGCCGCCGCGCCCGGCCTGGTGTTGGGCGCCATTGGCCCGCGCGCCGATGCCCGCGACGTCTTCATTGCTCGCGGCGGCGGCACCCTGGCGCATTTGCCGCGCGGCGCCCGCGTGGGCACCTCCAGCCTGCGCCGCGCCGCCCAACTGCTGGCCGCCCGGCCGGACCTCACGCTCCTGTCCCTGCGCGGCAATGTGGATAGTCGCGTGCGCAAGGCGCTGTCGGGCGACTATGACGCCATCGTGCTGGCCGCGGCCGGCTTGCAGCGCCTGGGGCTGGACGAAGCCGCCAGCGAATATCTGTCTTTCGAGACGATGCTGCCCGCGCCGGGGCAGGGCGCCATCGCCGTCCAGTGCCGCGCGGAGGATGCCGAGCTGTTGAATTGGCTGCGCCCGCTGGACGACGCCCACACCCGCGCCGCCGTCACCGCCGAACGCGCCTTCCTGTCCGGTCTGGGCGGCGGCTGCTCCGCGCCCATCGCCGCCTACGCCACCGCCGGCCCCGAGCAGACGCTGTCCATCACCGGCCTGGTGGCCACCGTCGACGGTCGGCGCGTGATCCGCCTGGCCGCCAGCGGCGCCGACCCGGCCGCGCTGGGCGCGACGCTGGCCGGGCGGGCGCTGGCCCAGGGCGCGCGGGAGCTGCTGGCGTGAGCGTTGATTCGTCGCTCTCCGGGAAGCGCATCGTCATCACCCGGCCGCGCGCCCAGGCCGCCGTGCTGGCCGAGAAGCTGGCCGCGCTGGGCGCCGAGCCTTTGCTGTTCCCGACTATTGAGATCGCCCCGCTGGACGACACCGGCCCGCTGGATGCCGCGCTGGGCCAGCTTGGCGCCCACGCCTATCAGTGGCTAATTTTCACCAGCGCCAATGCCGTCAACGTCGTCTGCGACCGGCTGGCGGTCGGCTTGCCGGCCGATGTGCGCCTGGCGGCCGTTGGCCCGGCCACGGCGCGGGCGCTGGCGGCGCGCGGCCTGGG